>WALJ01000082.1 GCA_015522885.1 Thermoplasmata archaeon | reverse complement strand
TTTCTGTAGAGGAGCGCAAAAGAAAGAATGGCTGCGAGTAGGAGAACGGTAGCAAGCACCGCAACCATAAGCCAGTCCGATTCCGGGTTCTGCTCGGAAATCCCCGGAGTGTATGCGGCCTTGTTTTTAAGATAGTTGTCAACCTCTTCCTCCGTGGCGGATGAAGAATTTATGTAAAGACTGGAAACAGAGAAGTGGTGGGATATGATGAACGGTTCCGAGATGTTTCCGTAAAATCCGTTTTCATAGTGGCCCACGACTGAGAACGGTGTGAGGGACCATGAATAACCGCCGTTTCCGGAAGCAATCGCGGCTATGAACTCTGGAAGCAGGGGGATTCGGGGAAGCAGATAGGTGTCATTCACGGAGGTGTTCACGGGCAGATACATGGATGTGTGGTCGGAGACAATCCCACTGTGGCCCATGGTGTAGTTTCGCCCTGTCTCATCGACCATCTCAAAATGTGAGGATATATATCCCGAATACTGTATCGCATGATATATACCTTGGTAAAAAGCCGGCCCTTTCAGAGGGATGAAAGGCACCGAAGGCTGATATTCGAGGGTGAAATTTCTCAAAAGGATGTTATCCTCGTTCATATACGAATAGTTGCGGTGATACCATGAAAAGAGATAATCCGAGTCAATCCTCGTTTTCGAGACATATTCCATGTCCATCTTCTCCCTCGAGACGCCGAAATAGACCCTCTCTCCTTTTGAATCCGCATAACTGCCCGTATCGAGCCAGAAACTGCCGTTGAATGTGTATTCGTAGCGATAGATGTCAATCGAATAGTTTGTTTCCATTGTGTTTTCTCTTCCTCCATAAGTGTATGTCTCTATAATATTCAACAAAATATTTCCCTTTGCATAGGCTCCTCCCTTGAAATCGAAGCGGTAGCCGTAATTGTCCTTTCCGATATATTTTATAAACATCATCTTTGAATATCCCCCTTCTTTTCCGGTCATGGTGTAATTGGCTGACCGATAGCTCTCATTGAAGAAGAGATGCTTCTTATCTCTGGCAAAATCCATGCTCCATTTGTATCCCCATGAATCTCCTGGATTCCAAAGGGCCTTTTCTTCATAGTGATGGGATATGAGGGGCTCCGCAGGAGAGCCGTAGTAAACGATGATGTGGGAAAAGGATATCGCCCTGCCGTTCTCCGATACCACAATAAAACCGCTTGCCAGATGCCCGGGAATGTACGGTGCGAAAAGAAGGTAAGGAAAAGGTTCCGCCGAAAGTGTGAATTTAGCTGCTATTCTTCCCATGTTGTCGAATTCGTAGAAATAACCGGAATCCGTAACCGCACATGCATATCCCAGAGAATCGGTAAATATCAAATCTCCCGAAAGATTTCCGCTGGTGTTCTGATACCATTTTATCTCCATTCTTGAGGCATCTATGAAATAAATTCTTCCCTTTCCCAGCCATGTGCCGTTCATAATCACAGAGATGCCCGCATATATGCTTCCTCCGTCATGAGTTACGAAAAGAGAGTTTACCGGACAAGCTTCCCATAAAATCATCTGATTTTTCAGCCCTCCGTTTCTCGGATCTATCTTGAGTATCTTCCCATCTCTGGTAGCAGCGAGCAGTGCCGTTCCTCCGCCGTTGTCCCTGTATCTGGAAGACAGTTTCAGAGCCGTGACGTCTGCGAACATTTTGTTCCATACGATTTCTCCGCTGCTCGCATTGATTCCCCGAAGATATCCGTTTCCGCTGCCTACGATAACAAGATTGTCATATTCGTCTGGCACGGGCGAGAAAAAACCGCTGCCATTCAACGATACGTTCCATAGCATTTTCCCCTGCGGCGAGTACACCTTCACATCGCCGCTCTCGGTAGCAAAAATAATCCTGTCTGCAGAGTGATTCCCGTCTTTCCCGTAAAAAACAGACGGAGCGCAGGCCACGGAACCATTCAAATGAACATTCCAGACCGGAGAGTAATCAACGTCATAGACTGTCTGCTGTGCATCGGAGCCCATGGGGTTGGGCCATACCACGCTCGCATTAACCGCCATCACATTGCCTTTGAGAGAAGCGATGAAAATCGTGGCATTGTGCATGGTATTTCCCTTTATGGAATATATTGCGGGACTGGCGACAATATCGCCGAAATCAGAGGGTATGACATCGGATATCTGGTTTTGATGAAAAGAACCGTCGATGGGGCTCAGGGTTACGATGCCCTTGTGATATGCCCCTGTGGCAAGATAGACGCTCTCCAGATAGTTCTGCCCTGTATCCCCCGTTTCCACCCGCTCATTGAGGCTGCCCCCGTCCTGAAGTATTCCCTCGGGCCTGTCATAGACCGTATGGTTCAGGTTTATGCCCGTTTCTCCGTTCCAGTAGTAGTCCACCTGCACGGGCTCGCCCTCCACCGCGCTCCCCATCCCTGAAAAGACAGGGAGACACAGAAGCGGTACGGCGAGGAGAGCCAGCGTTCTCGGTTTCATTTTTTCACGATTCATATAACTACTATGTTATTAATAAATTTTTCGATGCCCTCCCGGAGCAATGCTTCCGACCTGAGCCTTTCTTCCAGCCCGTAAAGGTCAAGGTTCCCTTTTTTCTCCGGGACCGCTTCCACTGCGGCGCTCGGCCTCCGGAGCCTCACCACCTTATACTTCAACCCTCATCACTCCCTTCATGACCTTCTCCGTTATCTCTTTCGGAGCTATCTTTTCCTCCTCCTTCAAGATGTCCTTCAGCCTAGCGCCGATGCTCGGCCTTTTCGGTGCAAGTTCGCATCCTTTTGACGGGATTATGGATATCTCGTAGGTGCATATCTCCTTGGCAATCCGCACTATCTCTTCCTTGTCGAAGCCTATCAGCGGCCTTATCACCGGAATGTCGATAGCCTGAGATTCCGCATATATGTTCTTCAGCGTTTGGGACGCAACCTGCCCCAGTGATTCTCCGGTAAGAAGGGCATCCGCACCTGTCTTTTTTGCGAATGCCTCTCCAGATCGAAACATCATCCTCCTGCATAGGACACACTGATATCTTCTGGTGCAGTTCCTAGCAATGCTCTCCTGCGTGGGAATGCCGTGCGGTGCCATATACAGCGGTATCTCCGTTTCATGTACCTCCTCCAGCCTTCTCACGAGCGCCTTCACTTTCTCGATCTGGGCATCATCCGTGAACGGCCTGTTGTCCATGTGCAGGGCTATGATATCGTACCCTTTGTTCAGCATCAGATGCACGGCGACCGGTGAGTCTATTCCTCCGGAGATAAGTGCTATGAGCTTCATTCTTTTCCGTCCCTTTTCCAGAGTTCTTCATCTTCGTAAACATTGTATTCCTTTTTCTCTTCACCTTCTTCTGTTTCGGAGGCGAGCGCCAGTATAACATCGATCCTGAGCCTCCAGTAGTGTATCATCCACTTTCTTCCGTGTTTGACTGGCACCTCGTCCATGTCCGTGCTCAATATGCCCTCGTCCTCCAGCATGTAGAATATGTCTCTGTCGTAAGGGCCGAGCATTTCGTCCGATATCGCTTCCTCGAACCCGAAAAGCTCCAGTATGTAGTCTGCGAGGCTTTCTATGGCCTTCCGGGGGATGCCCTGCGTTCCTATCGTGTTCTCGAGGGCCCTGATGAGGATGTCTCTGGATACTCTTTTCATTGTGCGGCATAATAAAGATGAGGTATAAAAGTCTAATCGGTGAAATCGAGCAATCTCAATCCCGTGCGCTCCTCGGGTGTCCGTGTCAATTTCACGGAATCCATGACTGCTATGCTTATTTCGTTGACGATGCCTACGGTCCCGCCGAACAGATGCCCGCCTATTATCTCGTGTCTGTCATTTGCCAGAGCCGCATGGATGTGGAGGCTGGTCCGAACCTCTATGTGAGCTATGCTTCCGTGCATCGCAACCAGTTCATGCGCCTCTTTCATCCGCTTTTTCCGATACTCCTTTCCGTCATAATATCCTATCTCGAAGTCCCTGAGCATTCCTATTCCTGTGAGTATCACTCCCGAAGTGACATCGTTGGCGGAGAGCGCTTCTTCCAGCGAGAAAAACAGGTCTTCACCGTCTTCGAGTATCAGTATCAGCAGAGGGCCTTCTCTTCTGGATTTCATGGTTTAAAATAGGAACAACTATTTAAGTCTTTTTCTGGAGATGCCGTGTTTGTAGAGTACGGAAATTATAGTCAGAGACATAACCTTCTAAACTAATGATGTCTCTGACTAGCAGTCGCCGAGCTGATTAAGCCCCCTCACGGAGGGCAAACTCGGAACTCTCGTTCTTCGCAGCACCCGTATTGCATATGATATAAGTTAACAAAGTTAGGTCGGCGACTATAATTGTTAAATAGAATTCCCATTACCTTCCGTGAAACTCATCCCCCTAGCATTCGATTCCATGGGCGTGCGCTCCATGGCGACCTATGTCGAAACGAAAGATGTCAGGGTGCTGATAGACCCGGGAGCGGCTCTCGGACCGAGAAGGTACGGGCTTCCCCCTGCAAGGGAAGAGTATGAGGAATTGGAGCGCTCCGTTTCGAGAATAAGGGAGTATGCGGTGAAATCCGATATTCTGACGATATCCCA
The DNA here is from genome assembly GCA_015522885.1 of Thermoplasmata archaeon. Classification (GTDB taxonomy): domain Archaea; phylum Thermoplasmatota; class Thermoplasmata; order WALJ01; family WALJ01; genus WALJ01. Next base: position 13,967 of record WALJ01000082.1, on the reverse strand, counting down.
TTACCACTACGACCATCACGACCCGGATGCGGGTTTCTATGATGGCAAGGTCGTGTATGCGAAAGACAGGTTGCACGACATCAACAAAAGCCAGAAAGAGAGGGGGCGACACTTCGAGGAGACGGTGAAAGACAGATGCGAACTCGTCTATGCCGACGGAAAGGAGTTTCGGCATGGAGATACCGTGATAAAGTTTTCCCCTCCTTTTCCTCACGGAAGCGAGAGGACGAGGCTGGGATATGTGATAATGACGACGATAGATGACGGGAGCGGAAGAGTTCTCCACGCCTCGGATGTCTCCGGACCTGTGTATGAAAAGGCTGCCGACTACATAATCTCTGAAAATCCGTACACTGCAATAATCGACGGCCCCGCCACAATATTCCTCGGCTGGAAGATGAGCTACGATGACCTCAAAAGGGCCGAAAAGAACCTGCTAAGAATAATAAAAGAGACAGATGCGGAGATAATACTCGACCACCATCTATTACGGGATCTGAAGTACCGGGAGCGCCTGAAAAGGGTCTATGAGCATGAAAACGTGAGGAGCGCCGCAGAATATCTGGGAACGGAAAACAATATGCTGGAAGCTAGGAGAAGGGATTTGTGGGGTAAGTGATTACTGCCCCCTGTGCATCTTAGCCTTGGGCCTGAGTTCGGTGCTCCCGCACTTTCTGCATCTCTTCGCCTTCGGCGGATTCGTCGCATAGCACTTCATACAGACCTTCTTATCCAGCAGCCTTGCGTCTGCCTCTGCAAATTTTCCCATGATATCACCTCAATACTTCATCGTATTTTCCATTGTCTATCTCTTTCAGCATCTCTTTCGGATTCTTCCCTTCCACGGTTATCCCCATGGACTGGCATGTGCCTATTATCTCTCTGGCCCTTTCCTTAACATCCTTTCCGAGAAGGGATGTCTCTTTCATCGCCGCAATCTTTTTCACCTGCTCGATTGTGAGATTTCCCACTTTCTGGTTTCTGGCATCTCCCGAGCCTTTCTCTATTCCCAGTTCCTTCTTTATGAGAGCGCTCGTCGGCGGAGTACCTACGGATACCTCGAATGTTTTCGTCTCAGTGTTCACCGTAACCTTTACGGGAACCTTCATCCCGTGAAACGCCTTGGTTTTCTCGTTTATCTCCTTTATGACTGCCATTATGTTCAGTCCGAGAGGGCCGAGAGCCGGACCGAGCGGTGGGCCCGCATTTGCTTTTCCGCCGTCAACCAGTGCTTCGATAATTTCTGCCATATTATTCCTCCTTCTTTTCTTTCTGTATCACTCTGACATCTTCGCCTTTTACTGTTACCGGAATCGGGACCGTAGCTTCGAAGAGTTCCACGGTAACCGTCTCTTTACCTTCATCTATCTGCTTTATTCTTGCCTTTTCTCCCTTGAAAGGCCCGCCTATCAGTTCTACGATATCTCCTTCCACCATTCCGGAGACCGCAATCTTCGGTGCGAGATAGTGCTCTATATCCTCAAGAGCGAGTTCCCCTTTCACCATGCCTCTGCCCCTTTTTATTCCTCGGACCACTTCCCTCAATCTCTCGGGGTTCATGACCTCTACGAAGATATATCCTCTGAGAGAGACAGGCGAAAGAATGGACAGAATCCCTATATTCGACCTTCTGGCCCTGTTTTCCACCTCATCGGCCACATTCTTTTCATAACCTATTTGGGTCTTTATCGCGAGAATTGCCTGCACGGCCGCAATGGTCAGTGCAAGAGAATCTATTTTAAGGGGGTCGCTTTTGGATGTTGCGGTTATGAGTATCGTGCATCTCTCGCCGTATTTCAGGTCTCCTCTTGCCTTTACGGAGATGGTGAAATAGGCACTCTCCCCCGGGTTCAGAGGAATCTCGGACCTGTAGAGACCTCCTTCTTCCTGTGTGAATACAATGTCATCGCTTTCCATAGGCTCAACCGTCCATTCGGAGAGCGCATCACCCGATTCTACCCTCGCCCTGAACGATATTTCCACCCTGTCCTCTTTGAGTCCTATATTCTTGACATTTATCTCGAAATCTATCTCCCCCATCGGCTTTATCCTTCTGTCCGTACCGCCTCTTGAAAAAAGTCTGACTCCATGATCCTCTCTCTTTATCTCTTTGACCTCTTTCTTAGGCTCTTCAACTTTCTCTTCCAGATCATCAAGAAGTCCCATAATACTCCCTCAAAACAGCGTAGGCACATACTTCCAGAGAAGATATATGGTGAAACCCAGAAAACCTATCATCAGCAGTCCGGCACCGCTTATCTCCATTATCTTTATGTATTCGTCATGGCCGGGTTTTCTGGCCATCTTAAGTATTCTGCTGTACTTACCTCTTCCGAAGGAGCGGTACCAGTTCTCGATTTTTGCCTGAAGTTCCCATGATTTCTGCACTATATCCATCTGAATTCCCCGTTTATGCCACCACGTCGACTCCGTATTTTTCCTCTTTCCTCTGTCCCGGACCCAGTATCTGCTTGGATTTCACACCTGTTATGACCACCATGACCCTTATCTTGTGCTCGAGCGTCGGGTCTATGGAAGCGCCCCATATTATCTTTGCATTCTTGCTTATCTTGCTCTGAACTATCTCCGCCACTTTCTCTGCCTCCGATACGGTCATATCCGGTCCGCCTGTCACATTGACCAGAGCGCCTGTACCGGCACTCACATCCACATCGAGCAGAGGGGAGTTTACAGCCTCGTTTATTGCGTCTTCGGCCCTGTTATCCGAATCCGACTCTCCGAGACCTATCATAGCGACCCCGCTGCCCTTCATTATGGTCTTCAAGTCGTTGAAGTCCAGATTTACCAGCCCGGGCTTTGTTATTATCTCGGTTATGCCTTTTATGGAGCGCATGAGTATCTCATCCGCAACCTTGAAAGCCTCATTAAGAGAGAGTCTGGGCACTATTTCTATCAGCTTGTCATTCGGTATTACTATCACGGTATCGGCAATGCTCCTGAGCCTCTTTAGGCCCCATTCAGCATTCTGCATCCTGCTTATGCCCTCGGCTTTGAACGGATAGGTACTTATCACAATTGTCAGAGCCCCCGCTTCCTTTGCGAGATTGGCTACGAAAGGCGCGGAACCTGTTCCGGTACCTCCTCCGAGACCGCAGGTTATGAAGACTATATCCGCACCGCTCACTATGTTCTTAAGCTTCTCCTCCGCCTCCTTGGCCGCTTCCTCGCCTATCTGCGGAAGAGCACCCGCCCCGAGACCTTTTGTGACCCTCCTGCCGAGAAGCACCTTTTTCTGTGCCTTTGTTATCAGCAGATGCTGGGCATCGGTATTTCCTGCCACGAGTTCCGCACCCGTGATTCCTTCCTCGAATATTCTGTTTACCGTATTAGAGCCTCCTCCTCCGAGCCCGACTATGACAATCCGTGTCTTCAGACCTTCCAGTATCTTCCTGAGCTCTTCGTCTTCCTCAGAGTAACTCAGGGGTGCACCGGCTGTCGGCTCTTCCGATATCGCTCTCTTTTTCTCGGTTTTGGAGAGCGCCTCTTCTATTATAGACTTCATATAAACACACTCCTTCGGAATGCAATATAATAATTCCTTAGTGCGGGTAGTAAATCTTAGTAAATAAAGGTTTTGTTCCGAAAACTCATTTTGTCGCCCGCTCTAAAAGCGCTCTCATGTGTATCTCCGCACTGTCGAGAACCTCGATATTCACCCTCTTTTTTCACAAAGCGATATCTTAGAGATACTCAATCAACGCTCTTTAAGGAATCGAAGCCGAGACCCGTGCGTGGATGCGGCTCCCAAGGTGCCCGGCATCATCCCTATATATCAGAAATATTGCGGTTCGTGTCCCTCGTAAGATTGGGCAGAATGAAACTTCGCTGGTGCGACAGCTGCAATGTCCCGCTGATAGGAAAGAAATGCTCCCTGTGCGGCTCGGAAGGCAGAGCTGTTTCGATAACCCCTCCCGGAGATGCCAGACCTGCCTTCGATTTCGACAGACGGATGATAAAGGAGCTGCTGGACCTTCAGTTCGGGGAAGGCTGTGGAGAGCTCCTTTTACCAGATAACAAGGTTGTTCTGTTGAACAGAGCGCCGTCCGAAGACAGACTGGACGAGATTATCGTTGACGGTTATGTTTTAGGCGCTCTTCGCTACGACATTTTCTCATCCGAATTCACCGTGAGCCTGAGGGTGGAAGGAGCGGTAAGGATACTCCCCAATCTCAAAAGGTCATGGATAGTGGTAGACGAAGGTGCGGTGCAGCCGATATTGAAGAGCGCAAATGCCCTAGCTGTGGGGATAAACGAGCTTGCGGAGGGCATAGAAAAAGGCGATGAAGTGGTGGTTCTCTCACCGGAAAGAGAGGTCATAGCCATGGGAAAGGCGATGATGAGCTCGGATGAGATGCGCTCCGCCGAGAGAGGTGTAGGCGTAAAGGTTCGTTCAAGGCTAAAAAACACCGTAAAAGTACTGAAAGGCGGACAGACATGGGAAGATGTCATAAATGCTAACAAAGATGCCGTGGAAAGGAACATGGAAAAGGCCGCATCGTTCCTCAGGAAGAGTTCGAAAAAATACAATCTGCCGCTGGTGGTATCTTACAGCGGAGGCAAAGATTCTCTGGCATCTCTTTTGCTCACACTGGATGCCGGTCTCAAACCGAGACTGATGTTTCTGGATACCGGTATAGAACTGCCGGAGACCGTCGAAAATGCTAGAAAGACTGCTGAGAAGTACCGACTCAAACTGGATGTCATAAATGCGGGGGATGCATTCTGGAAAGGACTTGAGGTCTTCGGCCCGCCTGCGAAGGATTACAGATGGTGCTGCAAGGCCTGTAAACTCGGCCCTACCACTCTTTTCATAAAGAAGCATTATCCGGACGGGATGCTCTCCGTAATAGGTCAGCGCAGTTACGAATCCGAATCCCGGGCTAGGAAGGGCAACGAATGGGAGAATCCGTGGGTGAAAAATCAGGTCGGCATATCACCGATACAGAACTGGATGGCGCTGGAGGTCTGGCTATATCTGTTTTATAAAGGGGCCGAATACAATCCTTGGTACGAGCGGGGCATGTACAGGATAGGCTGCTACCTCTGTCCTTCTGCGGATATGGGTGATTCGGAGATACTTAGAAAGGAGTTCAGGGGTTATGGAAAATGGGAGCGCTACCTTGAAGAATATGCACATAAGAAAGGAAAGGGTGAAGAATGGTTGAGATACGGATTCTGGAGATGGAGGAGAGCACCGGCATGGGTGAGGTCCATGGGATTTGAAGTCCCTGATGTCCGAAGAGGAAGAGAGGGTGTTTCGTTCTCAGGAGACGACGTGCTGAGAACATCCGTGAATTTGGATATGAAAAGGGTAAAGAGCCTCGCTTCCATACTCGGAAAATGGGAGGAAAAAGATGCCGATATACACATCGACGGGGTTTGCAGGATATCCGAAAAAGAGATAGAAGTTTTCGATAAGTCTTCGATAGACGAGATAAAGGGTGTGATAGAGCAGGCTGTGAACTGCATAGGCTGCGGTGTCTGTGTCGGAAGGTGTCCCACGGGAGCTCTTTCGATAAAGGAAAATATTGCCTATGCTGACCCTGCTACCTGTATCCACTGCAGGGAGTGCCTGAAAGGACCGTGCCCGGCTAGAGACTTCAACCCTTCTTCATAATGCGATGGACGGCTTCAGTCGAAGAGCGTATACTTGGCCGCTTTTCTTACCCTTTCAATGTGTTTTTCCGGCGATGCTATGAGAAGCCCCCATCTGTGGACATTTCTTCTTCTGAGGGCCTTAGGGAGTGTGCTGTATCTTGAAAGAGGGTTAAGTCGCCCTTCATCCGATACTATGACCTCTGTCTCGTTCATCCTCGGCTCGGATATCAGTATGTCCTTTCCGGGAATGTCTGCCAGAACCTCTTTCTCATCTATCCCCGCTCTCTTCGCAATTTCCCTTTCCAGCTCATACTTTCTATCCGACCATTCGGCAAGTCTCTTTCTCTGCTCCGTTTCCAGAGAAGTCAGTTCGATTGAGAGCGCTCTTTTGTAGAGCCTTCTGTAGATTATTGACACGGCCATTTTTCTTGGAAAATCCCCGTAAGACCTCATTTTTTCTATGAGAGTACAGTCGTTCATCAGCTGTATCTCCTCCGGAGAGATTTTCATCTCTCTGACTCCCTTGTTGAGCATCATCTCTGCGATTCTCACCGTTCTGTGAAAATAAACGGAGGAATACATCAGGGCTCTGGCAACAAGTATACCTTCTGCCGCGGTAACTCCGCTTCTGTCTATCACCAGCCTGTTTTCCCTTATCTCAAGTGTCTGCATGAGTCTCTCCATATCTATCGTTCCGTGTGCCACCCCGGTATAGTACGCATCCCTCATGAGATAGTCCAGCTGGTCGGCATCTATGGGGCCGTGGATGATCGAAGCCTCGACATTTTCTTTCAAAGGAGCCGGCCAATACCGGAAATCTCCCGAGTCTTTTACCAGTGATGCGATGGAATCGGGGTCCAGTCCGATTTTCTCAAGTGTATCCGGTATGCCATTCCCTTCTATTCCGTCAATATCGAGTCTTAGCTGCCCGGTAATAATTTTTTGAGTTATATCCATATGATCCAGCCCTTTTTTTTCCTTGAATGCAACCTCCAGAGTGTGGGAAAAAGGACCGTGCCCTATATCGTGCAGCATTGCCGCGACCATAACCTTTTTCTTTGAAATTTCATCCAGACCCAAGGTATCGGAAACGAGACCTGCCAGATGATATGTGCCCAGAGAATGCTCCAGTCTCGTGTGGTTTGCACCCGGAAACACCAGATAACCGAGTCCCAACTGCCTTATTCCCGAAAGTCTCTGCATCTCGGGTGTGGATAGGAGTTCTATGAATCCGTCCTCGAGTTTTATGCTTCCGTGTATGGAGTCATGTACTACTTTCATCTCCTTCGCCTCAGTTTCATATCGACCGTGCTGCATGCTATCGAAACGGCATCAAGGGTCGGTGCTATCGGAGGTGCGTAAGGCGTCTCTACCTTGGATAAACTGCCGGCGGTATCGCCTCTTAGCATCGCCTCCGCAAACATGGATATCTTCCAAGGTGCGGATGCACCGAGTATCTGAGCGCCGAGTATCTTTCCATCCGCCGCCGCAATAACTTTCACATAAACATCTGAGCTTTCAAAGTATTCCGGAAGGTTTTTACCTTTGAATTTCGCTGTAACATGCTCTATTCCCGAAACTTCAAGAATGTGGGATGTCGCACCCACTGCGGCAATCTTTGTTCCGAAGATTTCGGTTGTTCTGACGCCTATGAAAGGATGTATCGAGAAATCTCCGCCTGCGGCATTTATACCTGCGGCCATACCCTGCCTCACGGCCATCGTACCCATGCCCATGGGAACATAATTACGGGTTACAAAGTCCGTGTATTCCGTACAATCACCTGCCGCATAGATATCGGGTATCGAGGTCTCGGAGCGCTCGTTGACCCTTATATGGCCTTTCTTTCCCTTTTCTATTCCCTGAAAAATCTCCGTGTTCGGAGTGTTGCCTGTGGAGACTATCACCATATCCGCATTCATCTCTGTGATTTCACCGCTTTCCCTGTCCTTTACGAACAAGGAACTCACGGGGTTCCCTTTTATCCTGATTACCTCTGCGGAGTAATGGGCTTTCACACTTTTGCCTCTCATAATGGAGTCTATCTCCACCGCCAAATCCTCATCTATCATCGCAGGAAGAGCATAGGGAAGGAACTCGAACACCTCCACTTCGAGACCTAGTTTTACGAGGGACTCCGCACTCTCCAGCCCTATCAGACCGGCACCTATTATCGCAGCCTTTTTCTTAGACCCCCTCCATGCCTCTATCGCCTTCAGGTCATCAATGGTTCGCAAAAAGAAAACTCCTTCGCTGTCCATTCCTTCGATAGGAGGGGCCCACGGCCTCGCACCGCTAGCTATTATCAGTCTCTCATATTCCAATTGCTTTTCCTCCTCCCCGTTCTCCGCTGTCACGGTTTTGGAAGAAAAATCCACATTTTTTACTTTCCAGCCGTAGAGCGCTTCTATTCTGTTCTTTTCGAACCATTCGGGAGAAAATTCCACAATCTTCTCCTGTGTAGTCTCACCTCTAAGGACATAAGGGAGAGCGCATCTTGAGTACTGGCCATATGGCTCCGCATCTATTATCGCAATATCCGACTTTCTGTCAGTCTTTCTGGCGAACTGTGCTGCAGTACCCCCAGCAGCGCCTCCGCCGATTACGAGAATTTTCAGCGTATCATCTCCTTTGAGCCGGAACCGGCTTTTTTGGACATGAAACCGAAACTCACCTATGATTTATAGATTTCTCCTCTCTTCCACATTAAAAAGAGAATTCCGGCACTTATGCCCAGAGCGTCCACCAGAAAATCGAGATAATCGCATGACCTTCCCGGAACAAAATACTGGTGCACCTCGTCGGTAAATTCATACACCGTTCCGATTAAGAATGACATCTCAACGGATTTAAAGCTCGGAAATTTGGTCTTAAGGGATGCCGCATAGAGCAGATATCCGAAAAAGAGATACAAGAAGAAATGCGCTATCTTGTCCGAATACGGCATTGTAGTCATGACAGCAGGTTCAGGGGGCTTCGGGTTTGCGGAAAGCAGGAATATACCGAGTGCATATAGAGCTGCCAGAGACCAGTAGAGGCGCGGGTCATTCCTCAGCTTCATCTTCTCCTACCTGTTCTTCGTGGGAAGACCCGTGCTCTTCTTCATCTTCTTCGTGTTCCAGTTCCGCACCGCAGTAGGGGCAGGTCTCCGTTCCTTCGCTTATAGGGTTTCCGCAAACCGGGCATTTGAGCCCTCCACTGCTCCCCTCTTCCTTTTTCACAGTTACCATTCTTCTCTTTCTTTCCTTCGCTATTCTGGTCCACCAGTACATGCCGACTATGATGTAGGAAAGGAAACCGAAATACATGAATGTAGCCATATACATCATAGGCAGTGAAGCGATGATGAAATCGCCTTTTTCAACATTCAAAACGCCGTTTAGTACTCCGTCATATAAAGTAGTGTTTTTCCAGCTCGTAGCAGTGGCATTTTTGCTTTTGAGGGCGAAAAAGAAGGTATAGACACCCTTATCGAGGTCGAGAGTCTTTTGGTACTCCAAGTAGGTGCCATTTTTTATTAGAGACATATTATACTGAGACTTTTTTCCATTCATATCCGTTATATTGAGATAGACATTGAAACTGGTATTCTCCTTTTCCAGATACTTTGACGATATCAGGACCGTGAAATCGAAGGAAGAGTTTTCGCCGTTTCCGATATAAGGATCAACGGTACCCTGTTTGAGAGTGCTATCACTAGAATAAAGTACAGGCTCGTTGGAATAAACATTCTCAACGGACATAACCGTAAACAGGGGCGCCAGTATGAGAAAAAGCACTGTTACGAGTATGAGCAACTTTTTCGGGTTTGTGATTCTAAATAATATTAAGCCATAGGGAGTGAGAATGCCTATACCCACCAGACCAAAACAGAAGCTCTGCGGGGATAGCAGAGTCCCATAGAATATTACTATGTCTATCAAAAGCACCGCCAAAAACGCCACCGGAATGAGCATCTTTTTCTCTTCGAGAGAGTGCACGATTTTGTCCTGCAGGGTATTTTGTCTCTTGGAAACTGCCATAGTACAGCATTTGCTCGTTATATATATACTCTTTGACACTTTGACCCTTGTTCGAGGTTTGTGCCATATTTCATTTATATAGGGTCTGCCTACTCTCTACCATGTGTCCTCCCTTCTCTCTTCTCCCATTTTTGGGAGCAAGATGAAATGAAATCGAGGATAAGATTCATAAAGGTGAAAAAAAGTGAAAACGAAAATTCTCATAATAACCCTTGCCGTAATCCTCGCATTTTCTTCTCTTGTAAGTAGCGGCGAGTATCCTTCTTATAATAAAATTACGGTCCAGGAGAACCTACTCTACATCCATGCGGACGGTTTTCTTATCGGCATAAACAACACCGAACCGGCTGTCGAATTCTATTCCGCTGAGAACGGCACACCCGTATTTTCGGTTTCGTATCTTTTTCTGTCGGCCTATGACAAAGATATGAACAAAGCCCTTTACACTGCAAACTTTTCCGAAGCGGTGTGGACTTCCTCGAACTCAACGAGGGAATCGGAAGATGGCACAAGAACAATAGTCGCGATGTCCACTGCGCTCGACATGAAATCGGATACGGAAATAGTGGAAAACTGGGGAAAGCTCAGCTTCACTTTTCTCATAATAACAAAAGGGGATGAAGCCCAGCTTGGGATATCTCTTAAAATCGACGGGATGAGACCTCTTGCGGATGTGACAGATATTTCCCTTGCTCAGAGGATAGGTGGAGATGTCAGACCGATATTGAACGAGAACAGAATATCTGTTTCAGGCATAAACTACAGGTGGAAATCCAGTGCCGATATAAAGACAGGTTCCGAAAGCATCGAAAGAGACGTGAGCGCATATTACTCGCACGGAATGCTGTATCTTGTATATCCCTACAGCCAGAACATGGTTGAGATATCGCACAATTCCGGTGAGATTGACTTCGGAAGTAGCCCTATCATAAGGGATTATTTCTCGGAAATAATCGGCTACGGGGCCGGTGTTCTCCTGGGCTCTCTGGCCATAGGACTGCCGTATGCCGCTCACAAAAAGAGCAAAAAATCACCTTTCGATATGAATTCTCCACTCTATAAAAAATAACGATAATTCCTTCTCTCTTCTCTATTTTTTTCTTCCATGCAATATAAAACCGGTATGCATAAGACCGGTGAATCGCGGCCTTGTGGCCTCCTTTTTCACATCTATTTCTCTTCGAATCGTTTCGGAGGCTTTTATATCAAAGAAATCGTTTTTCATGGATACGGCCATGTTCTCGAGTTGATTATATGTGGGAACATAGACACATAGATTTCCTCCATGGAGGAGCGCATTTTTCACGGTTTCCAGTGCATTCCAGGGGTCCGGTATGTCGAGGACGAAGGAAGAAAATTTCATTCCAGGAGCGGCAGTCCTTATGTCGCCTTCTCGCATCTCTACATATTCTGGAAGACCCGCCTTTTCCAGATTTTTTCTGGCTATATAAATAGAATTTTTGTTGATATCATATGATATTACTTTTCCTTCCGGTATAACAGCCCTTACAAGTGTTGCTGTCAACCAGCCGGAGCCGATTCCCGCTTCTAGAACCATATCTCCTGACTTCAAATCGCATAAGTGCACTATCACGGAGGAATCTTTCGGGAGTATTACCTGCGGACCTCTTTCAAAGTTTTCAAGCATATCTTCCATAGATGCCCTGTAAACCCTGAATTCCTCACCCCAGAACTTTACTGTGTCCCCATATTCCATTCCCAAAATTTTTGAAAGGTCTGCGGTCCCTTTACCTACTTTGGAGAGCCCCTGTTTCGCTTTCACGATAATCCTCCTTTTTCCGAGAAGAAGTACGATATCTCCCTCTTTTATCACACCATCACCTTATCTTGTCGAGAGAGAACGAGCCCATATCGACGCCACTCTTGCTGAATGTATATCTTATCCATGCCCTGCTCTGGACATCGCAGATGCCATGAATAGTCAGGAAATTCCTCAGATTCTCGACCTTGAACTCTATGGTACCGTCCATAAGATGTCCCAGCATGGATATATCCGTCTCCGAATGCATTCCCTTCTCTATCGAATAGAGCGCTACGGATTGATCTCTCTTTCTCTTCCCTACAAACGGCTGAAGAAACTTGAAAGTGGTTCCCGGATCCAGATACGCTATAAGAGTGGACACCGAAACAAATGCGAGTCTGTAATACGGATGTGTTTTCTTGAAGTCCCGAGTAATCTCATCAACAGCCTGAAGAATCGAATCGGTATCTGTTGTCTGCTCTATATACACTGTATTCTCCTCATTTCCTCCCTCACCCATGCTTTTGGAATATGCATCCACATATTTCACAAGACCTTTTTCTTCATATTCTTCGTAAGTGGGCAATACAAATAGCATTTCTTCCCTTATCTGTCCCACGGATTTGTCCGTGAGAACCCATATACCGGGTATGCCCTTTTTCAATCCTTCCGCTATGAATGAGTTTATCATGACCTCTTTTCCGACAAATGCCGGACCGTAGAGAAGAATGTTCGAACCTATGGGAAATCCGCCGTAAAGCAAGTCGTCCAGTCTTGATGTGCCTGTCTTTATCTTCTCCTGCTTTATCTCCATCTTTATCTCTTCTTCTCTGGCTTCAATCTCCTTCTCCACAAGCCCCTGCTCCATCTGGTGTAGCTCCTCCATCTTTGCCCTGATGTACTGTTCCCTCACCTTCAGTTCCTCTTCCTTCTTGGCAATTTCCCTTTCGAGGTCTTCCAGTCTGCTTTTCATCTCCTGCTGCTCTATAGTGCCGATATTCTGCTGTGCCTGCTGGAGTTTTCTTAACTCTGTCTTCAAAACCTCTTCTCTGTGCCTCAGATCTTCCTCCCTTCTGAGAAGCTCGTCCTCTTTGAACTTGAGAGGCTCTCTTAGCTTTTTAAGCTCATCTTCCTTGAATTTGAGCTCCTCTTTCAGTCTCTCTATCTCCTTTTGTTTTATTTCCATCTCCTTTTCCTTCGCCAGAATTTCTCTCTCCCGTTCCATGAGTTTTTTCTTCTCTTCCGGCAAGTTTTTCCATTTCTCGGCATCTTCCAAAAGTTCTATATTTGTCTGGGCCTTCAGTTCTTCTATCTCGATTTCCATATTCTTTATTTTATCGAGGTATTCTCCCTCTTTTTTTGCGAATTCCGCCTGTTTTGCGTTTAACTCCGCTTCGAACTGATTTCTGAGATGTTCGACCCTTTCTTCGCTTGCCTGGGCGCTTATCTGAGTTATCTTCTCCTGAAGCATATTGAGTTCGTCCTCTTTGGACTTGAGTTCCGTCTCTTTTTCTATAAGCTCAAGCTCCCTTTCCTTTGCAAGTTTCTCATCTTTCGGCATGTTCTCTTTAAGAGCGGTAATCTCCTGTTCCTTGGCTTTCAACTGCAGTTGCAACCATTTTTTTGACTGCTCGGCAGCCTCCAGTTTTGCTTTTATCTCCCTGACACCCTCCCCCTTCAGCTTTTTCTGCTGTCCTTTAATATATTTTATCATCGCTACACTGCTCTTTTTGAGCTTTTCCACCTCTTTTTTGAGCAGTGCAACCTCCCTTTCCTTCTTTTTCAGTTCCACTCTGAGCTCTTCTCTTTCACGGATAAGCCTCTCCGAGTCGAAGCCCTCTTTCCCGTACTGCTTAAGCTCCTCCTGAAGAATGTTCCTTAGGCCTTCAATCTCATCTTTCAGCCCATCTATCTTCTCCCGAAGCTTTTTCATTTCCCTGTCTTTCTCTTTAAGCATCTTCTTTTTTTCTTCCAACTCTTTCATCACTTCGGAAGAGGGGGCTGCAGCTTTTTCCACGCTCTCTTCATGCAGCCACTTATGAAACGCATCGTCTTCTCCGCTCAACCACTTTTTCAAAGCCTCTGCGCTCTCATTATTCTCATCAGGCTCTGAAATCTGTGTCTCGCCTCCCTTAAGCCAGTCCAGAAGTGTGTCCCCACCCTTGTTGTCCGGCTTTTCCACCGCCACAACGCCTGTGCTAACGTGGTCCTTCAGAGCATCTTTTTTAGCGACATTCTGGGCATTCTCTTTCTTCATTTTTTTCTTCTGCGTCAACAGCCACACCTCATGAGGCCATCTTCCTTCAACAACTAACGACTTCCTTGTATATATAGTTGACTGTCAGAAGGGCATTGTGTAGAGTACGGAAATTATTTTGACCTCTTTTAGAAGTCAAACTCGCAACTATCGTTGCTCGTTTCACCCAAACTTAAAGGGAGCGCAGACTCTCCCTGATGTGACAAAACTGAATCAGAAGAAAATACGCTGGATAGTGCGGCATTGTGCCGAATCAAACGATTTCAGCACGGGAGAAGCCGCTGAAATCCACCACGTAAGCCAGAGA
>WALJ01000081.1 GCA_015522885.1 Thermoplasmata archaeon | reverse complement strand
TATCTCTAGTTTATGATGGAGAAAAGGCATACATAGCGAATGTTGGTGATAGCAGAGCTTATCTTTTCAGAGATGGAAAACTTACGAAAATCACGAAGGACCATTCCTTCGTTCAGGCACTTCTAGATGCAGGAGCCATAACAGAAGAGGAGGCGTTCGACCACCCTCAGAAGAACATCATAACCAACAGCATGCTAACAGAGGAGGATGTGGATGTGGATGTCTATCCGGTAACGCCGAAAGAGGGCGACATATTCCTTCTGTGCAGCGACGGTCTGAATGACATGCTGAGGGATAGAGAAATTGAGGAGATAATGAAAAACACTCCTTTCGAAGACATGACCAAAAGACTGGTGGATGCCGCACTAGCCATAGGTGGAAAGGATAATGTGACTGTGGTGCTGGGAAGGATAAAAAGTAGTGGGTGATTTACACGAATGATAAAGAGAGCATAAAAAGAATACTAAAAGTAGCAGGTATAACAGCCATAATCTTCGGCGTAATAATCCTTTTGCTTGATGTATGGTACATTTATGAAATAATGGTGTTGACTTCAATCCTACGTGAGAATGGAATACGCTTTGATGTGACTCGCCTCTATATACTCGCGGGTATTCCTATTATACTTGTAATCATAAACTTTGATGTATTTATACAAACAAAAAAGATATCTAGTATGGTCGACAGAGGACAGTATGTAGAGGCGAAATCAAAGACCCTTATCTGGACGATACTCGGATTCATCATCGGATGCGTGATAATAATAGGTATGGTCATGCTCATAGGTTTCTACATCTTTTCAATTATCTCCTTCATATCTTGCGTGATAATAAGCACAGTCATGCTCATAGCATACCTAAAATTCGATCCCCTTATACGAGCACAGATGTGGCAGTACCCGGCAAGACAGCCGTACCAGCAACCCTATCAACAACCACAATACCCACAATATATACAAAGACGGCCGGTTCCACCACCTTATCAGCATCTCCACCAACATTCTCAAGTCCAGAAATATAGTGGGTCACAAGTGGCAAGCGTCAGCCCCAAGCATATCCATGACATATACTCCGCCAACACACCCGAGGAAAAACCACCATCATTCGATTTCGGAGATTTCTTTTCATACCAAATCCTCCATAAAATCGGTTCCGGCGGTTTTTCCGATGTTTATGCAGTGGAACGGGGTGGGAAGCAGTATGCAATGAAAATCCCGAAAGGCGTTGACCTCAGAGGTTCCGATACGCTGGAACTGAAGGAAAAAGACCTCGAAGGCTACGGAAAGGAAGCGGAGATATGGGTGATGCTCACCGAAAGAGAGCCGCAGGCGGTTGTGAATCTCGTGGATGCGGGAATCCGTCCGTTCCCGTGGTTTGTTATGGAAATAGGGGAGAGAAAACTCGGCGATTCTGTAGGTAATGCTGCCACACAGGAAAAACTGAGAACCATCTCAGAACTTCTCGGGAAACTCGACAGGATACATCATTATGGCGTGGTTCATAAGGACATAAAGCCGGACAACATCCTGTTCGCTGGAGGTAACTGGAAGTTCACTGACTTCGGTCTAAGCAAGGTTCTCAGCATGAGCAGCAAGAGTTCCGCAGGATTCAGCGGCACCATGTTCTACATGGCACCGGAGCAGGTGAGCAAGAAGCACTTCGGTAACACGGACTGGAGGACGGATATCTGGCAGATGGGAGTTCTGGCCTACGAGGTGCTTACCGGGCACACACCGTTCGAGGCGGAAGATGCCTTTGAAATCACGAGTTCCATTCTTCATAACGAGCCGATTCCGGGGACACGGTACGGGATGGATGAAAGGGTGTGGAATGTTGTAAAGAAGGCTCTGGAGAAGAGGAAGGAAGAGAGGTGGCAGAGCGCAGGAGAATTTAGGAGAGAACTGGAGGGGGTGAAAATATGAATGAAGAGATGAAGGAGATGAGCAAAGAAGAGAAACTAAAGGTAACAAAAGACCTTCCCGACCAACTTGAAGAGATGCACAGGATAGGTACGGTCCACGAGGGCATAAAGCCGCATAATGCACTGTATGCCAACGGTAAGCGGAAATTTTTGGACTTCGGTCTCAGCAATAGCAGCAAGAGTTCAGCAGGATTCAGCGGTTGTATATGTTACATTGCACCTTGGCAACTAAATAAAAGGATAGGGTCTAGTGAGGCAAGGACGGAGATATGGCGTATGGGCGTTTTACTCTATGAAAGGCTGGCTTGTCATATTCGATTTGAATCATATGATGCCTACGACGCTATTAATATGATACTTAGAGGAGAACCTGTACCTGCTCACAGTAAGGCATGGGAAATGGTCTGGAATGTGATTGAAAAGATTGGACAAAGAGGAGGTGGAAAGATATGAAAAAGAAGTTTGCGGGCAACATTTTGGTTCTGATATTACTCGCTCTATTCTTCCTCCCAGCTGCAATAATATATTACCTGATTAAGAGAGAAGAGGTGGTACCAGTTAACGCACAAGCACCGCAGTACTCCCAATCCCCACGAAAATACAGGCAAGCATATCCTCAATTGCAAATATCACAATATGGACAGTCGCACTCTGCTCCACCTCTTTACAAACAATCACCCCCTCAGTATCAAAGACAGGTGTACAGTGACTCACCGACAAGAGTCAGCCCACAGTATGTCCACAATATATACTCCGCCAACGCATCCGAGAAAAAACCACCATCTTTTGACTTCGGCGATTTCTTTTCCTACCAAATCCACAACAAAATTGGTTCCGGCGGTTTTTCCGATGTTTATGCAGTGGAAAGGAATGGACGCAGGTATGCCATGAAAATCCCGAAAGGTGTTGACCTCAGCGGTTCCGATACGCTGGAACTGAAGGAAAAAGACCTCGAAGGCTACGGAAAGGAAGCTGAGATATGGGCTATGCTCACCGAAAGGGAGCCGCAGGCGGTTGTGAATCTCGTTGATGCGGGAATCCGTCCGTTCCCGTGGTTCGTGATGGAAATGGGGGAGAGGAAACTCGGCGATGCCGTGGGCAGTGCTGCTACACAGGAAAAACTGAGAATCATCGCAGAACTTCTCGGAAAACTCGACAGGATACATCATTATGGTGTGGTTCACAAGGACATAAAGCCGGACAACATCCTCTTCGCCGGTGGAAACTGGAAGTTCACAGACTTCGGCCTCAGCAAGGTTCTCAGCATGAGCAGCAAGAGTTCCGCAGGATTCAGCGGAACCATGTTCTACATGGCGCCGGAGCAGGTGAGCAGGAAGCACTTCGGGAACACGGACTGGAGGACGGATATCTGGCAGATGGGTGTTCTGGCCTACGAGATGATGACTGATCATACTCCGTTTGAGGTGGAGGATGCGTTTGAGATAACCGGAATGATACTCAGGGATGAGCCGACACCGGGCACCAAATACGGGATGGATGGAAGGCTATGGAACGTCATAAAGAAGGCGCTTGAGAAGAGGAAAGAGGACAGGTGGCAGAGCGCAGGAGAATTTAGGAGAGAACTGGAGGGGGTGAAAATATGAATGAAGAGATGAAGGAGATGAGCAAAGAAGAGAAACTAAAGGTAACAAAAGACCTTCCCGACCAACTTGAAGAGATGCAC
>WALJ01000080.1 GCA_015522885.1 Thermoplasmata archaeon | reverse complement strand
TTGGAGTTACTTCGAAACAGTCACAGACGGAGAGGAACACTGCGGATATTATAGACCTGAAAGAAAAACTCGGGCTCGGAGCGTATGAAAAAGCGCTGGAGAAAAATAAGGAGAAGGAGGCGGTGTAGATGGAAAAAAAGGGTTTGGATAAGAAGGATATCGTTTCTCTTGTTATGGATATGAGGAGCCTTAGCGCGCAGAGTTCTTTAGATTCGTTTGCTGCGAAAAAGAAGGATAAGAAGGAGGGGGAATATGAGCGAAAAGAGTAAGTGGGTGTTTCACTGTTCTCGATGCGGGAGGTTCGCCTCGGAAGCATCAGGGGGATTTTCTGATTTATACGAGGCTGGCTTTGGTATATATGAGCAAGGCTATCCTTTATGTCGGGAATGTTTGAAAAAAGAAAGAGAAGCGGAAAGGAAGAAGAGGGAGGTTGAGGTGTGACCGTTCTGGATAATCTTCTCCATGAACCCACAATGCTCATTCTTTCCGGGTCCATGAGGCAGGGGAAGACCGCGACGGCGATGCGAATTCTCGAGCGAATTCATGAGGAGGATCCTACTCGTGAAATCTTCTATTTTTTCCCCCAACCGGAAAGGGTTTCGGCTGGAGTGTTTCCTTCTTGGATTTCCCTAGTTCCTTCTCCTTCGGCGGTTCGTCTGCCTAGAAGGGCGGTGCTCCTTGCTGATGAGTCAGCTGTTTGGAGCAATTCGAAGAATTTCAAGAAGGGAAAAGAGGCGGAAGATTCCGCAAAGGAACTTTCGCAGTTGTTGCAGCGTGAGCAGACGAAGATCGTCATAAATCAGTCATTAGCGGAGCTGGATAAGCAGAATTTCCGGTATGGTGCGGTTCTCGGTCTGAAATACTATTATCGCGTGTCTTCTGTGTTTGAGCGTGAGGAAATGCAATATCTTGCTCGGCAGGTGTCTTCTGTTCTTGAGTATCTGGCGAAGCGTGAAGGGTGCAGCGTGAAGGAGTTTGTTTTTCTGCAAGGAAAGACCGGGCAGGGTCGGTATTATCGCGTGAAACTGCCGAGTTTTTACTCCGATAAACTCTCGAAAATCTGGAGTCTGGTGGATTGGGAGGTGCACTGATGTTGGCAGATTATCTCTTGTGGATCTCTTCGGTGATTGGTTCGGCGTGTCTTTCTGTGTATATGTTTCGTATCGAGAAGGCGGATGCTGGATTTGGTTTAATTCTGTGGTCGGTGTTTCTGCTGTTCTTTGTGGGTCCGGCACTTATATCTGAACAGGAGGCGGTAGAGGATGCTTGAAAGTCGGGATATTCGAGAATCGGCTTCAATCCTGGTTCGAGATGGAGAGGTACGGCGCGCAGCGGTTGAAGGTGCGGATGTGCAGAAAATAAGGAGGCTTCTGGCTCTGGCGGATGTTCCGTTTGACCTTATAGAACTCTTTGTCGATCCGGTTCGGAAGGTGAAAAAATCAGAGTTTTATGAGAGTCTTGATCCGGATATGCGGTTTGCAATTGCTTCAGCAGAGAAGGTTGAGATAGAGGGAGAGATATGAATCTTGATGGTGTGTATTCATGAAGGTGGAATTCGAAGAAAACCCGGTCCTCATGGATCGTCAAATCCGAACGGCGCAACTAAAAACCTTCGGTCTTGATTACCGTGATATTCGGGAGGCTGTTCTTGATTTTGCATCCCGGGAAAAGATAGAGAAGAAACGCGCTCCGTCCGGGGAGTATGCAACGGTTTCACTACAAATCCCTATGGAGAAATACGGCGGAGGCAAAAAAACACATATTCAGGAAATGCGGGTTTCACTTCGTCCGTCTGTGGATTCTAAGGGGAATTTCAGGTCCTCTTTAACTCTGTATGTTGCCAATAATCCGATCCGTTTTCAGCGTGAGGAGTATCGGGGCTTGAGCTGGGATTATGATCTTGATGAGAAAATTCGATTAAAAGAAAGTAATTATGTCTATCCTGAGCTGACTCATTATGTCAAAGATTACGATTCGCTGATGGAGGATAATCGACGGTATGATTTTGAGTATCAAAAAATTGCTGAAGGTATGGCTGAGGCTCTCGGCATTATGAAGGATGAGACTGATTTAGTGCGGTTCCGGAACTTCTCATTTGCTTATGGAGAGTTCGCAGCGGACCTTAGGCTTCGCGGTGGTTATAGCAGTCGGGATGTTGTGGACCATCTTCAGAAATTCTTTCTTTCTCCAGCTGGTGATGAGTATAAATTGAGCCGTGCGTGTACTATCATGATGACAACGACAGCACTTCACCAGGGCAGGTCCATAAAACTTATTTTCCCATCCCCAACTCCGAAACGTCCGGGCGGATCCGTGAAAGTGTATGCAAAAACAAAAAAACATGTTCGAGTAGAGATTGCGCTTAAGGGTGATGATGTAGCGCAACGATTTGGTATTAAGGCGACGGGGAAAAGAGAGAAACTTAATGGTGGAAGGTATTCTTTCGCTGATGTGGTTGAGTCGGAACGACAGGTTTGGGATCGTGAGCGTGAGAGTTCTTATACTGTTTCAAATTCTTTTGCGTATTCGGATCTTATCATTTCTGATCTTGTCGAGCCGCTTAAGAAACTTGCCGGTATCACTGATATCATAAATCGGGATCTTGAAGTACAGGATACGAGCGTTGTTGAAAGTCTTATGAATCTGTACGGTGTGGATAGTGCCGAAGAGGCGCGTATGTGGAATATTCTTCTTTCCGGGCAGTTCTTGAAGAGAGAGGATATTCCTCCGGAAATTCTGAAAAAGAATCGTGATAATCATTCTCCTTATTATCGTATGTTTGAGGCTGTACGTGTAGGTCCTGATTACTATTATCGGTTGAGAAAGTGATTGAGGTTTGTTTCATGTGGAAATATGTTATATCATGCTGTTATTGGGTGAACTGCGAAAGTCGACTGTCTTTTTGTGTCTTCGGATCCGAAGACCGATGAGGAAAGCTCGGTTTCCCGTGGAGTGTTCTGTGATGTTGGGTATATCACCTGTGCTTGTGGATTCTTCTGTTGTGGTTGCGTGTAATCAATCCTCACGGAATTAACGCCCCGAAGGGGTGTTATCATCCCCCCGTGCGTTTGAGTGCGTCAGGCGAAGCCTGAACGCTATACAATCGGATAAAACTCAAACGATAGGGGTGCTTGCTTGGGTTGTGTGATACCATCTCTGCACGTTGCACCACCGCTAATATAATGAATATAATTAAGCGGTGGTGCATTCAGCAAATTTTTAAAATCTGTGTTCCTTAATGCTTACTACTATTCATAAATTCAACTTAAAGGGTGTTTTCGAGTGTTCAGCAGATTTCGTGTTTCTTTATATACTCTCGCCGATTACTTTCACTTACCCCCCGTGACAAAGTTTTTAATTAAACTGTGTCTTTTTTTGGCTATGATAGACGGTGAAAAACTGTTGAGGTACATAATAAGAGAAGCCGAACAAAACTTTAAATATGAGTGCTTCTATTACTTCTCCGTAGGCGGGCGTTCTACCCGTTACTGCCCGTAGCCCGTCTACATAAGCAAAAAAAGGTGAAAGAGCATGGAAAAAAGCGAAAACAGCGGAAAAAGCGAAGTGAGAACGAAGACAAAGTTCCTTCTCGATGGAGGTGTTATCTTCTCGATTAAGGAGTTTGTCCGGGGCGGAGAGGTTTCAGGGCGTTTTGTAGAAGTATCTCAGAAGAGAAGGGATTACAAGACGGGAACTGAGACCTGGCAGAATGTGCGGCTGAGTGCCGATGCTGCTCTTGCTCTCTATGGTGGAGAGCTGGAGAACGATGTGCAGACCTACATGATGGATTTTATGAAGGCTGGTGTGCGCAGGCTCAAGGTGGAGGCGTGAAGCATGAGAACGCGCTGCCCTGTGTGTCAAGGTGTGCTGTCAGAGATAGTCAGCCCTTCGGGTGATCTTCTCAGGTATCATTGCCGGGCATGTGGCAGAGATTTTCATATTGCTGAAATTCATGCTGTCGAACTCTTAGAAAAAAAGGGAATGGGTGTTGTAGCATGAACAAGCGACAAAGGAAGTTGCGCGGGTACACGGAGGAGGAAAGAAGGGTTTTGTACGGTCCTCTCGTGTATTCAAGGGATGGGCGCTTTGTGATATTCGGGAATAAGGCGTATGACGAGAGGGAATATCATTCGGTAAAGGATCTCTTGATTGATGAGGCGCTTAGGAACGGATATCCTCCCTCTGTCGTTACCAACTACGCACCCTTGCGGAGGCTTAGACCGGTTCAGGTTAGAGGTCGAGAACATGACTATGTGAAAGAACAT
>WALJ01000079.1 GCA_015522885.1 Thermoplasmata archaeon | reverse complement strand
GGAAGCAAAGAGGAAATTTATGATATACAATATGCTGTTGAATCCGTGAAATAATGGAAATGTTCCATAACAAAGGAACAAGTTATGGAACCTATGGAACCGCAAGGGTGTTCCATAACTCGGAGAGAGTTATGCAACAGAGCAGTTTAGGCGATAAGTTAACATCGTTATGTCGGTGTCTCTGAATAGCAGTCGCTAAGCTGATTAAGCCCTCCTCACGGAGGGCAAACTCGGAACTCTCGTTCCTCGTAAAGCCCTCTTATCAGAGGGCAAACTCGGAACTCTCGTTCCTCGTAAAGCCCATTTTTGTCTGTAACATAAGTTCAAAAAGTCAGGTCGAAGACTATGTATATTCACTCGAACACCCTTTTCGATACCTCCCTCGGGAAATACATTGGTCTGTAGGGCATTCCCTTTGTCTTTTGTTTTATCTCCTCGATGAGTTCTCCGATGTTCATCTCCCTGTTGGCATTCTCCTCTCTTACATACACATTGAGCATATCCGATTCCATCTCCTTATCTCCTATGACTATGACATGTCCTACCCATGCCTGCTTTGCGCTCCGCACCTTCTTTCCCACGCTCAGGTCCCTGTCATCATAGCCTGCCCTTATACCGTTCTTCGTGAGCATATCCGCCAGTTCTTTCACTTTTTCCATATGTTCGTCCTTTACCGGCAGAAATCTCACCTGCTCGGGATTCATCCATAGAGGTATCGTTCCGACATTTCCCTGCGATTCCCGTATCACGGCCGAGTCAAATATTGTGTATATGTAGCGCTCCAATGTCCCTATGACCGCAGTGTGCAGGATTATCGGATATTGCTCCTTTCCCTCGGCATCCACATACTTTATCCCGAAGCGCTTCGCATTGCCTATGTCCATCTGCACGGTTCCGATCTCCCTCATGCGGTTGTTGTAGTCCTTTATGTGATATTCTATGTTTATCGTCCAGTAGTAGTTTATTCCCTCGGGGTAGAAATGCAGCAATGCCTTTTTCTTCCTCGGCCCGAGCAGGTCCAACAGCCATTTCTTCGATTCGTCGTAAGCTTTTTCGGATGAGAAGTTTATGAGCATCTCATAGTCCCTTCCGAGCTTTTCGATCTCTTTGAATATCCGCTCATGGACCCTTTCGAACCACCCCCTCGCCTCACCTTCATCCTTGCATATAACATGCAGGTCGGGCATGTTCATCCTGCGGGTTCTGAAGCAGAGCATCGTTTCCCCGGACTGCTCGAGGCGGTAGGCATCCGCGACCTCGAATGCACCGAACGGCAGCTGCTTATAGCTAATGTTCCACTTGCGCATCATTGCGAACTGCTGGTGGCATGCCGCATACCTTAGAATAAGGCGCTTGTCCCCCGTGTCTATGAAGTAAAGCCTATCTCCGAAGAGGTCTGCGTGCTCCTTGACGGCAGGTTCGTCCGCATTGAACATATTTGTGCCTTTTACTGTCATCACAGGTATTCCGAGGTCGTTCACTATCTGCCATGAGTAATCGGCCGCAAGGTCCATGATGAGCGCTCCCTTGGGTGAGTAGTGCATATGTCCGACATCGCTCATATCCTCCCATTCTATGCCGAACTTCTGGCACAGCCTTGCGTATCTGGGCTCGGATTTTCCTGCATCCTCATGCAGAGCCTCCTTTTTTACCATCGTTGAGAAAGCGTCATCCCCCAGCTTTGCAGCATCAACACCCGTTTCCGTGCCGTCGTAATTCAGTATCAGAAACTTTTCCTCGCCTTCTGGTTTTTTCACCTCTTTTTTGGCTTTGATATCCCTTGAAAGCTCACTCAATGGGTGGCCTTTGCATGAAATCTTAAACGCTTTGTACCATCCGAACGGCGACCTTTTCACCTCCCCTTTGAAATCCTTTTTCAGCTCTGCCTCAAGTCTTTTGAGAATCTTCACGGCAATATCCGGCTTTGCAAGTTTGCTGCTCAGATGAGCGTAGGGATAGAGCATAATTCTCCCGGCATTGACCGTATTTGCGGTCTTCATTATCTCTTCTTTTGCGATGAGAGCGTCCTCTTCGGAATCTCCCTGCTCAACGGCAGTGAAAACAACCAGAGCCTCTTTCATCCTTCCTTTCATCATATCCTCGGAAATCTCCTCCGCACCCTTTGCCTTCTTCTTGGCCTCGTACTCAATGTAGTCCGAATGTATCAGAAGTATCTTCAGGAAATCACCGCTCTGCAATGGAACAGCATATAAAAACATGCCTCATGGCGCAGCCGGCATCCGAACTTATAAATACCACTTCAAGTTGGGGCGAATAAGAAGAGGTGAATTCATGGAGGACTCTCTCTGCACAATAGAAATACTCAGATATGAAGAAGGATACATGGCAAAAGTACAGACGAGCTTCGGAAGGTATATGGAGTACAAAAATGCGGATTTCGAAAGTCTGATGCAACAGTTATACGAGGACCTTTACGAGGAATTCGAGGGCGTATGAAGCTTCTCTTTCGCTATTCTCACGCATTCTATGGCGTTTTCCAGCGCAGAATCCATATCACCCTTTCTTTTTGCAAGGTTTGCATTTCTGAGGAGCGGGGTGATATCGGACACATCAACTTTCTTACTCCTCAGGGTTCTTATGAGGGTTTTTGCCTCATCAAGCTGTTCTTCCAGTAATCCTTCCAGATCTTCGTCGCTTTCCACGAATATGGCACCGCAGTGAGGGCAGATTTTGTCGTCAGCGCCTACGGGCTCTCCGCATACGGGACATACATATTCCACCTCTTCCTCCCCCTCTTCCGGTTCCTCCGTTTCTTCAGGTGTCTCGGGTGCCTCAAGCTCTTCCGTTTCCTCGCTTTCGGGTGCGGTTCCCCCAACGAGCTTCTTCATCTCTTCTATAAGCTTCTCGGGATCCACATCATCGGCATCACCTATGGAATCCAGAAAACTTTCCAAGACTGTCTCTCCTTCGCCCTCTTCCACATTGATATCCTCTTCGAACAAATCGAGATTGGCACCGCAGTATGGGCATATATCAGCGTCTTCGGGGATTTCTTCCCCACAGAGTGGGCATTTCTTCGTATTTTTGTCCGACATTGAGACCTCATACCCCCTATATGCTTCTATTATTTATGCTTTCAGAAAAATCATACAGATGTGTAAAATTTAAATAAAAATAATAATTAAAAATAAATGGTTTAGAGGTCGTAGGGCTTGAGTGTTTTTCTCCCGTTTTCCTTGGCTCTTGCCATGGCATCCTTAACGAGATCCTCTACGGAATCGCTAAGTCTGTCATAGAAGTCCTGGGAGATTCTGTAGTTGTCCCCGACCAGTGCCTTGACTTCTGATTTTTTGATGATCATTTTGTCACCGTCACCCCCTATTACATGGGGGTTTTTAAACTTTTCGCTTATAGGCCCAAAAAATTGCATTACAGGGGGCATTTCAAGCCATGTAAAATTAAAAATATTAATATTTCATAATTTCCAGTATTTGAAAAGCTCATTTTTAGATTTATCTATATATTCTTTTCCTCTTAAATTTTTATCTTTGACATTGTCGTACTGGATATCAATCTTTCTGCCTTCAAACATGGCGATTATGCCGCCGGTGACCTCGGAGAGTGCAAGACCGTTGTACCCTCCTTCGAGGACATAAACCAGCCTTCCGTGGCAGTATTCCTCAGAAAAATCGAGCAGTTTCTTTGCAATGGACATATATCCCTTGCTCGAGAGCTCCAGGCGCGTCATGACATCTTTGTAATGGGCATCCACTCCTATGCTTACCAGAACGATGTTCGGCATGAACTGGGAGAGGACGGGCATAACAATGGCATCAAAAGCTTCTTCATAGGTCGAATCTCCGCTGTGGGGCGGAAGGGGTATGTTGACATTGTATCCTTCCCCCTTTCCCCTCCCAACTTCCGTGTAATTTCCGGTTCCGGGGAATATTCCCCACTCATGGAGCGATACATAAAGTACATCCCTGCTGTCGTAGAATATCTCCTGGGTGCCGTTCCCGTGGTGGGCATCTATGTCCACTATAGCAACCCTTTCAGACCTTTTCAGTGCATTTTTCGCAGCTACCGCGGCATTGTTGAAGTAGCAGAAGCCTCCTCCATGCTTCGGTCCCGCGTGATGCCCGGGAGGTCGGACTATGGAAAATACGGGCTCGTTTCTGAGAAAAGATTCCTGTACACCTCTCATGGCCCCACCAGCAGCCAGAAGAGCTATTTCATAGGTCCCTTCCCTGATATACGTATCGCCGTCGAGATAGCCGGTACCGAAGTTCTTTATGAAATCCACATATTTCTCCGTATGAACCGTGAGCAGATCGTCCTCTGTTGCGGGCTCCGGTTTTATTATCTCCTGCGACAGCTTCAGAGTCGCTATTTTTTTCAGAATATATTCCAATCTTTCAGGAGATTCCGGATGATGCCTGAACTGGATATGGGTGGCATACTCGGGATGATAGATAATGGCCATCGACCCAGCATACATCTGTCCAATAATAAGCTTATGCCGGAATCAGTGTTGAAGGCGGTCGATAAGCATTTCAAATGCGGAAACAGGGTGTCCGAGTTCGAAATTAACGAGAACTTCCGGAGAAATCTCTCCGAAAAATCCTATTTCTTCTCCGTTAAATATAAGAGAAGCGCACCTTCCGGGTATGAAGGACGGATGCACCTTTTCCCCAATATTCATCTTTAGCCCAATATCCGAAAGAATTCTCTCCGCAATAGCTTTCATCATCGTGAAAGACGCATTACCTTCCATGACTGCCCCCGCAAGCTTCATCCGATTCTTTCCCTTTCTGTCAACGACCATGCTTATCTCGAATATTTTTTGAGGAAGGTCTCGGTGCCTGTTCTTCGATAAGATACCCATTAAAGAAGGAAGAAGCCAGCTTCTTACGGATGTGTGAAACTCGGTAACCGGATTTTTTATGGCAACCCCGTTCTCCCGTTCCATGTTCATTTTCTCGAACTCTTCATGCGGGTTCGTGAGGCTCAGGGTCATTATCTCATTGAAACCCAGACCTATGAGGCTTTCTTCGAGAGACTTTTTCAGGGCGTAATTTCCACTTCTCCGGCCGAACGTCACACTTTTCGGAAGTTCCGGAACCATGTTCTGGTACCCATAGGAAATGGCGATTTCTTCGGCGATATCCGCAGGATGCAGCATGTCAATCCTGTAAGACGGAATTCTTACGCGCATGTTTTCTCCGGCTATTTCGGCGGAAAACCCTGTTTTTTCCAGAAGCTTCACCGCATCTTCGGGCGACATTTCTATCCCGGTGAGCGCTGATATATACGGCAAAGAGACATCCATGCTCTCGCCTCCCATCTCCGGCATCTTGATTTCCCTATCAGGATATTTAACAAGAGAACTTTCTATTTTTCCGCCCCTGTCAGAGAGCGCTGCGCAGAATATGGAGAGCGACTTTTTTATGAGATTCAGGTCACTGCCGGTCATATCTATGAAGATATCAGTCGTATTTTCGTTGAGAGCGGTCAGCTGTCCGTTTATTACGGGAGGAAATGACAGTACGTTCCCTTTCTCGTCCACCAACAGAGGCCACTCTTTCATCCCATCCAGAAGATGCGCGTAAGCCCGCCCTTTTTCATGCTTCTCGAGAATCTCGCGCATGCTCATCTCCTCGTCTTTTCCGAGGGGTACGAAGCGCACGGTGTCGGGTTCGACGGCTTTGTATGTGATATCTCTTCCGATTTTCGAGGAATCATGAACACCTATGGCCAGCTTCTTTCTCCTTCGTCCTACGGTTATATGCAGTTTTTCCTGAAGTTCCATGAGGCTCTTTATGAGATAATCATCCATTTTTATGCCGGAGACATGTGCGGCACCGATGTAGGGGCGCACTTTTTCCACGCTTCTATCCACGGCTACGGTGAAGTCTCCCTCCGCGACTTCATATTTTTCAAATCCTTTTTCAACACCTAGAAAACCCTTTGCATATCTCGCTATGCCCTCTACCGAGAACATATCAGCCCTGTTAGCCTCCACTTCCACGCTCATCTCGTCTCCATCAACAGCTTCGAGCTGTATGCCTATGAGAGGCAGGATATCAAGCGAATTTTCGTCTGTGTCGAGCAGATTCAGAAGGTCCTTTTTACTGAAATTTATCGTAGGCATCGGGACACCATTACACTAAAGCTTAAAAACTTGTCTTTCATCAAAAAATATAAAATTATTAATAGGTTTATTTCTTCATTATCTTCATCCAGCCATTGCTTTCGTAGATTGCAAGCCCGCGCTCTTTAAGAAGTCTCGCGAACTCATCCCAGTCGATGACTTCCAGTCTGGAATTGTTCCCCTTCGTGAACTGTATCCCCATGGTTCCCTTTACTTTGGCCGGCTTCAAACCCTTTTCACTGCATATTTCTTTTGCGGTTTCCACACTTATTTCTCGCATGACCATGTTTTTTCCTCCTTCGAAGAGTTATCTGTCCAACCACCCATAGTCTTTATATTATTTATATTTTTCTATTCTCTGTGGTGTCTCTATAAATATAAAAATAATACAATGCTATCTTTTTCGAGGAATATCTTATTATCTGTCAGACTCTTTCCAGGACATGAAGCCAGAGAGCTCGATAATAAAGGAAATCAGAAAAAGCGTCCTGAATACCGAATGTCCTGCCTGCGGCAACGAAACGATGGACAGCATGGTTTCCATTCTGGACCTGCCGATGTTGGGGGAAGCTGTGGAAACCACTCTCGTGTGCCCGAAGTGCGGGTTCAAAACCTCGGATGTGATGATAACGGAGCAGAACGAACCGGTCCGGTACACCCTCAAGGTCGAGACACCGGAAGACGTCAATGCAAGGGTTGTCAGGTCGACATCCGGAACCATACGAATGCCGGAACTGGGCATTCTTATAGAGCCCGGGCCAGCATCCGAGGCGTTCATATCCAACATAGAGGGCGTTCTTGTCAGGGTAATGAGCATCCTCGAGGGCACAGAGCATGAGAAAAAGGAGGAATTGGAGAGGAAAATGGATGAAATACACAGGGCCGGAGACGCGCTCCTAAAATTCACCTTCATAATCGAGGACCCATTCGGGAACAGCGCTATATTATCCGAAAAGGCGAGAAAAGAGGCTCTTAGCCCGGAAGAAGTCAAACAGCTCAGAAGGGGCGAACCGGACATGAACATTTGAAGCTCTTTCCAGATATGTTCCGGCACGGCCGTAAGAAAGTCTTTTATAGGATTCGAAATTCCCTTTACCCTGAACTTTGTCAGATGCGGGTGTAGTGTAGTCTGGTTATCACTGGAGCTTGCCAAGCTTCTAACTCGGGTTCAAATCCCGGCACCCGCATGCTCACTTAGTTCGCATGCGTGTGCCTGCGACCTTTTGCTACGCAAAAGGCCTGACTCGGAAAGGCGTAACTTTCCTCGTCCCGACCCCCGCTTTTTCCATCGGCTCGTTTAATCTCATGCGACCTTTTACTACGCAAAAGGCCTGACTCGGAAAGGCGTAACTTTCCTCGTCCCGACCCCCGCACTTTCGCTTTGCTCAAGTGCGGTTGCCTTCGACCTTTGCCCCCCGCTCCATTCAAATCCACTTTGCAGCTTCGTTCATTCCCCGGCCGTTATCCATCCTTTAAAACTCTCGCCACCTCTCCAGCCACACTTATCCTGCTGTATTCCGACTCTATGGTATCGGTGGACATGAAGCCGTCCGTTGATTTCGTGAGGCGTTCTATTGCCGAGCCTATGAAAAGTCCGTGAGTGCACACCGCATAGACCTTCTCAGCACCCGATTTTTTGAGCATCTCAGCCGCTCTTGCTATCGTACCGCCGGTAGATATTATGTCATCAACTATTGCAACCCTCTTTCCTTTGACATCGAGCTCCTTTTCAGCCATCTCCACCTCTGTACCCGAGAGTCTGGTCTTGTCCAGATGGTCGAAGGGTACGCTCATGAGCTCGGCAACTGCCTTTGCCCTGTGGAGCGCTCCTTTATCTGGTGAAAGTACGAAATCCACACCCATCTCCGTGAGTTTTTTTGCTATCGATTTCGAGGGCATGATGTTTTCAGCTCTGCCTCCGTACCATTCGAAGACATGGGGGGCATGTATGTCCACGGTTATGAGAATGTCCGTCATCTCGCTCAGTAGCCTCATTATTGTCCTTGCGCTCACCGCCTCGCCTTCTATGAATGCCTTGTCTTGCCTCCCGTAGCCCAGATATGGGATTACAAGCATAAGCTTCTCAGCGCCGTCCTCCTTCAATGCGTCCAGAGTGAAAAAGGCCTCGAGTATCGCGGTGTCCGGTCTCATGGTCTGGACAAAGACTATCTGCTCCTTCCTGACATCAACGGGGATTCGACAGTACTGCTCACCGTCTGGAAAAATCCGATGTTCCACCGCATTTGCTTCGATATTCAGATTTTGCGCAATCCTTTTTCCGAGCAGAGATGACAACGAGCCGTATATAAGCTTCATGAGACTGCAAGAGCACATGATATTTTTAATCTTCGACCATTCCGGCTCCGGGGCAAAATTCCTCTTTACTCCTCTCTTACGATTATGACATGCGCGCACCATTCCCTGTATCTCTTCGGAGCATCGATTTTTGCAGAGTTTCCGAAGGGTGTTATTCTTTTTCGTAGAGCATCTCTGCGTCCTCACTGAGTTTCAGGGTTCCGTGTTCCACTTCGATTTTTATAAGACAAAGTTGTGTTCGGATGGAAGATAAAGCAGAAAAGGGAAGACAGAAGGGAGATGGCTGTGTTTGCCATCGGCGTGCTTCACAATATTTTC
>WALJ01000078.1 GCA_015522885.1 Thermoplasmata archaeon | reverse complement strand
TTCGGCCATGTATCTCTTCATGCTTTTGAGTTCGTGGAGAGCCTTCTCATCACCCTCGTCTATTCTCGCTATGAGGTTGAGAAAATACTCTTCCGCTTTTTCCATAACTTCGTGCATGCTCGTGAAATATCCCCGGTATATTAATGTGTCCCGGACATCTTTATCCTTTCACAAAATAGGAGAAAAGAAACTTTTGTGATACAAAATAGAAAAAAAGGTTATTTCATAAATGGTCTCGGCCAGTCCCTTGCAGGAACCGAAGTCTCCTTTATCGTCCTCGGATTCAGCCATCTCGTTATGTTTATCCAGAACCCTGCCTTGTCATTGGTTCCCGAGTTCCTCGCTCCTCCGAAGGGCTGCCTCGCAACTATTGCTCCGGTCGGTTTGTCGTTTATGTAGAAGTTGCCCGCTGCATATCTCAATATCTTCTCTGCGGTGATTACTGCCTCTCTGTCCTTTGCGAATATGGAGCCTGTGAGCCCATAAGGGGTGCTCTCGTCGCAGAGATGCAGTGTCTCTTCGTATGCATCATCGGGATATGTGTAAACCGTTACTATGGGTGCAAATATCTCCTCTGTTATCAGCTTACCCTTCGGATTTGTCGTCTTTATCACCGTTGGCTGTATGAACCATCCCTTTGAGGAGTCATATCCGCCGCCGTAGACGAACTCGTATTCGTCCGGATGCTGTTTTGCATACTCCAGATAAGAAACCGCCTTGTCAAAACCTTCCTTGCTTATGACGGCACCCATGAAGTTGTTCAGGTCCTCGACAGGGCCGTACTTCACCTTCGGTATTTCCCTGAGAAGGTAGGATTTTATCGGCTCCCAGAGGCTGTCCGGTATGTAGACCCTTGAAACCGCCGAGCACTTCTGTCCCTGCGCCTCGAATCCGCCTCGTATTATGTTAACTCCAACTTCTACCGGGTCAGCGCTCCTATGCACGAATATGAAGTCCTTGCCGCCAGTCTCTCCGATTATTCTCGGGAAGTTCCTGTAATTTTCGAGATTCTCACCCACTGTCTTCCATATCTTCACCAGCGTTTCATAGCTGCCCGTGAAATGGAGTCCCGCAAAGTAGGGGTGCTTCAGAACCGTGTCCGCATATTTGCTCGAGAACGGCACGAAGTTGACGACTCCTTTCGGAAGCCCTGCGTCCATGAGAGCCTTCATTATGTAGTAGTTCGTGAGTATGACGGCTCTGGAGGGTTTCCAGAGGACTGTGTTTCCGACCATGGCCGGCGCGGTTGGGAGGTTTCCGCCTATCGAGTAAAAGTTGAATGGGGGAACTGCGAGTACGAATCCTTCCAGCGGGCGCCAGTCGAACCTGTTGTATTCCATCGGTGCCTGGTCAGGCTGCTCTTCATAGAGGAAGCGCATGTAGTATGCGTTGAACCTCCAGAAGTCCACGAGCTCCGCAAGGTCTATCTCTGCCTCGAACGGTGTCTTCGACTGGTTCATCATTATGGATGCTATGTTCTTTGTTCTCTGCGGGCCAGCGAGAATGTCGGCTGCCTTCATGAATATCGCAGCTCTGTGGTACCAGTCCATGTCCGCCCACTTTTCATGGGCATCCAGAGCCGCATCTATCGCTTCTTTCAACTCATTCTCGGTCGCAAGGCTTGCCTTTGCCAGAACAACGCTGTGCTCGTGCGGAGCCACCACATCTATTATGTCCGAAGTCCTCATCTCTCTGCCGTTGATTATCAGCGGGATATCCTCCGTCCTCGATTTCATGGTCTCTATCTCTTTCATGAGCGCCTCTCTTTCCGGGGTTCCCGAGGCGTAGCTGAATATCCTGTCCATCTCATTTTTCGGTTTTTCAATGCTCCATATCATTTTATCACCTCATATGTCGAATTTCACTCCCTGTGCGAGCGGGAGATCCTTTCCATAATTTATTGTAACGGTCTGCCTTCTCATGTATGCCTTCCATGCATCGCTTCCGCTCTCTCTTCCTCCGCCTGTTTCCTTTTCACCGCCGAAGGCACCGCCTATTTCGGCTCCTGCCGTGCTTGTATTGACATTCGCTATTCCGCAGTCGGAGCCTTTATGGGAAAGGAAATACTCCTCTTCCTGAAGGTCGGTGGTGAATATTGCGGACGAAAGCCCCTGAGGAACATTGTTGTGCATCTCCAGTGCCTCTTCGATGGTACTGTATTTCATAACATAGAGTATAGGTGCGAAGGTTTCCGTCTTTACCATTTCCATGTCCTGATTCGCCTCTATTATTGTCGGCTTGACATAGTGTCCTCCTTCCAGACCGGGGATGTTCGCCCTCTCTCCGCCATATATCAGCTTTCCACCCTCTTCCTGTGCTTTCCTGATGGCATTCAGATAATTATCCACCGCTTTTTCGTCAATGAGCGGGCCCATGAGAACTCCCTCTTCCAGCGGGTTGCCTATGCTGACCTTCCCATATATGTTCTTCAGTTTCGCAAGGAACTCATCATATATCGATTCATGGAGTATGAGCCTTCTGGTGCTGGTGCATCTCTGACTGGATGTTGCGAGAGCCCCGAAAGCAACACCTTTCAATGCATTGTTGATGTCAGTCTTGCCGCTCACTATCGCAGCGTTGTTTCCTCCGAGTTCGAGTATCGTCCTGCCCAGCCTCTTGGACACATTCTCAGAAATCCGCTTTCCCGTGGGTATGGAACCCGTGAATGAGATCAGCGGAAGGCGCTTATCGCTGGACATCCATTCGCCCACCTCTCGCCCTCTTCCGACCGAAAGGAAGAATATCGGCGGATAACCGAGTTTTTCAACCGCCCTGTTGACTATCTTCATGGTGGCTATGGCGACGAGAGCGCCCTTGCTGGACGGCTTCCACACGGAGGTATCCCCCGCCGCCGATGCTATCATCGTGTTCCATGCCCAGACAGCGCAAGGAAAGTTGAACGATGTTATGACGCCTATCGGCCCTATCGGTAGCCACTGCTCGTACATCCTGTGATGCTCCCTCTCGCTCACTATGGTGAGCCCGTAGAACTGCCTTGAAAGTCCGAGCGCAAGGTCCGCTATGTCTATCATCTCCTGAACCTCTCCTTCCCCCTCTGTCAGGGTCTTGCCGCCTTCTATGGAGACAAGCCTTCCGAGTTCTCTCTTGTATTTTCTGAGTTCATTGCCAATCTCTCTTACGACCCATCCTCTTTTCGGAGCCGGAATCTCACTCCATGCCTTGAAGGACTCTTGAGCTTTTCGAATCACCTTCTCATAGTCCTCCTTCGTCGCCATCGTGACTTTGGCTATGGGGCTTCCGTCTATCGGAGAATAGGATGTTATCGTCTCCCTTCCTTCCGTGGGAGCCCATTCGCCGTAGAAAACACCGGAGTTTATCTCTCCAAGCTCCAGTTTTTCCATTATTTCCTTTTTTACACTATTGACATCCATCGTATCACCTGCTACCCCGAAAGCAAACGGTATATAAG
>WALJ01000077.1 GCA_015522885.1 Thermoplasmata archaeon | reverse complement strand
GAATGGCTCCGCCGCGCAAACCCTTGACTTCTTTCAGAAGTCTGGCTCGTTGCTTTCGCAACTCGTAACGCCTTTGCGAGGCGAGCTATTTTTCGAGTGAGCAGGCCAGAGCGATTTTCTTTTCCATCCGGTGGCTTTCTTTGGAGGGCAAGCCAGCAGAGCGAGCATAAAGAAAGAGCCCGTAATGGGCCCGCCGAGCAAACCCTCGACTTCTTTCAGAAGTCTGGCTCGTTGCTTTCGCAACTCGTAACGCCTTTGCGAGGTGAGCTATTTTTCGAACGAAGTGAGAAAAATGGGCCTGCCCGGATTTGAACCGGAGTCAGTGGCTCCCAAAGCCACAAGGATGCCAAGCTACCCCACGGGCCCTTGCACACTGCCATTTCTCAGCGTTTAAAATAGTTTCTCTCCGCCCGCTTTTTTGGGTTATACTTTTAAATAGGAAAAAAGAGTTGAATGTCCATGGAGATGGAAAAAGGAAAGAGGCCGGGAAAAACACCTCTTTCTAATAAAAGGAAGATAGAGGCCGTTCTGGTGGCCGTCCTAATCCTTTCTATCAGTATCCTTTCGACATGGTTCATTTTCCTCCGGCCGCTGAGCGTGGACGACATTGCATACCACTTTTTCGACCCCGGCGACACCGTGGTCGTGGAAGGGACGATTTCCGAAGTGGAGCATTTTAACACGAGCTATGGGAATATAACAATGGTCAGTCTCGAGGGAAAGACCATTGCCGCAGATGCATACAAGTTCATAGGAGAACCGGGAAGGACATATCATCCGGGAGACAGGTTCAGAATAACCCTCCATTTTCAAAGGTTTCAGTTCAACAACAGGACGCTGATAACCGCTCCGGAGATATTCAGTAGCCTTTTCCTGCTACCTATGTCCCTCGAAGAAGTGGAAGACGCGAGCTCTTTTCTGGGAGGAATCCTTCTTGTGCCTGAGACCTATGAGCGCCCGACAAAGGAATACGTGGTTTTCACCCCTTCAAATGACAGTTATCCGCTGGAGATGTTCAATGCCAGCCTTCTGAAAATGGAGATAAACGAGAGGCTAGATAAACCCCCAATAGTGAAAAATGGGGTCTACAATCACCTGACATATCCAGCGCTCTTTGCCGAGGAGTATCTCAATGTCGGCAATACTTCTTCGATGAAGAGGCTGGATTTCATTCGGAACCTTAAAGACGGAGCATCTGAGAACGGAACCCTTGTGTTCAGGGACAGCAACTCCAACGGCATGCTGGACGATGGAGACAGGTTCATCGTGAACATACCGAACACCCGGGACAGGAACGACATACAGACTTATCTCCTCACAGTCTCTGGGCCGAAAGGCAGATTTTCATCATATGCGGAGGGCATGAAATACATAATCAACTGGTACGATGGACCATATACTCACAAGGACAAACCCTTTTTGGAGATGACCATCAAACATGCGACAGAGAAGAGGCTGGTTCTGGAATGCAAGAACACAAGCTATCCTGCGAAAATACCATTGAAGAGCATGAGGCTCCGGATGGTCTTCAAGTATGAATACGCAGAGTTCAATCTCTCTTCTGGTCACTACTTCAACGAAGAGTATGGCATCACGGCAAGAGCGGAGGACCTCAACGGAAATTCCCTTTTTGATAAGGGAGATACTCTGGTGCTAACAGGGAACCTCAGCCGAAAATGCACCATAGATGTATGGACCGAGAACATGAGCCAGTTGACCTATGTTTCGTGGTGTCCGAAATACGGGCACATATCCGGAAACCTTCCCGACATAACACACACGGACGAAACGATAGATGGAGAGAAAAAGATAGGCATCCATATATCATATACACACCCGATAATGTCTCTGAGCAACACTACGGTCTCTTTCACACACTCTTCGGAGACCTTGATAGATAGCGCTCCCCTGAGGAACGGAATGCTTTTCGAAGGTTCCTCCGGAAACATCAGCTTTGTGGATGCTGATATGAACGGCATGCTTTCGAATGGGGATTATTTTCTGTTCTCCGGAAGGCTTCAATCTGGTACATTGTCTATAATGCTTCCCTGCGATGAGGAAAAAATCATTGAGTTTTAGGAAAATGGGAGGAGAGCCGCTGGAAAGATTACCGAACCTACCTTTAGCCTTTCGGCCAAAGCGCAGCCTGGAAACCAGACCAGCGCTCCGCTTATTTTTGAGAAGCCACTGGGGAGATTCGAACTCCCGACCTGCTGATATCCCGGAACCCCTTTTTGTGCCAAATCATCTTTTAAAGGGGCTCTTACGAATCAGCCGCTCCACCGGCTGAGCTACAGTGGCGTCGTGCTCTATGCTTT
>WALJ01000076.1 GCA_015522885.1 Thermoplasmata archaeon | reverse complement strand
CTCTTCCTCGGTGTGGGCCAGTATGAGATATCCGCCCTGACGGAAGCCGGTGTCCTGACCGAGCTCATCTCCGAGCTTCTCGAACATCCTGACGCTCTCCCTTGCGAGAATGATGTTGTACTCCTCGCTGAACTGCTGCCTTATCCCACCGCCGCAGCGGCCGGTGGCACCGCTACCGAAGTAGTTCCTCTCAATTATGACGATATCCGTGAAACCGCGCTTTGCGAGCTGATAGGCTGTTCCCAGACCGGAAACGCCTCCGCCGATTATAACTAACTTCGCTCTGCCCTTCATTGCTCTTCCTCCTCGTCCGCAAGCATCTCCATATAGACCGGTCTTGTCGGCGGTCTCGGCGTTATATAGCCGACCTCATCCGGATGTTTTCCCGTTGCTCTCGCTATTATGCCGATTGCTATCGGGATGCATGTCTTTCCCTGACACGGCCCCCTTCCCAGACCTGTTACCCTCTTTATGCTCTCTATGTCCGTATAGCCCTGCTTTATCGCCTCGAGGATGTCCTCTTTCGTAACATCCATGCATCTGCAGACTATCTCGGTCATTCTTTCACCCCCGCAACCCTCAGATTTCTGGCTTCAAGGAGGAGATTTTCATCATCGACTTCCACGGTCACAAGGGCAGACCGATACTTTTTATCCGGGAAAAGGAGCGCTATGACCCTTCCTTCACCGATGTCCTTTCCTTCTCTGTCCAAGAGTCTGACCGTATCGCCTCTCTCAGGCATGGGCAGCATCTCATAAGGTATCGTCAGCCTCGGCTTTTCCTTGGATTTGTCGAGCATGAATATGGCGAGTCCGGGGCATACCTGCATGCAGAGCGTGCAGCCTATACATGTATTGAAATCGACTTTAGGCCTGTCATTTATGTTGTCCATGTGAATCGACTTGGTCGGGCAGACCTCGGCACAGGGATTGCACGGTATGTCCTGCACGCATTCGGTCATCGCAACAGGCCCTTTTTTCATCCGCTCCTCGGATGGTATGTTGCCGAGTTCTCTGAGATAATCTATCGTAATCGTGCCTTTCTTCTCGTATTCTTCCATCAGAGCACCTCCACTTTTTCGAGTCCTTTGCGTATCCTCTCACCGAAAGGTCCTGCCCTGAGGTCTTCAAGCTCGGAGCGCACCTTCTCCCTCATTTCCTCGGCTTCTTTTCCTCCGAAGCCCATGTCCAGAACTGCGCTCAGCCCCGCAATCCTTCCCTCCATTATTGCGGTGGAAGCTTCCTCTATGCCCGACACATCTCCGGCGACATATATCCCCTTAACCGAGGTCTCGAGGTTCCTGCTGCGGAGCGCCACATGCCCCCCCAACTCGGGTACGAAGTGTATGTCCACACCGGCCTGATCGAGAAGACCGTATGTCGGCCTGAGACCCACGGATATGGCTATGCCGTCCACATCCACATCCTGCTCCGTGCCGGATACTGGCTGCCATTTTTCATCCAGTTCCACTATGGTAGCTCCTTCCACCTTTCCATCGCCATACGCCCTTTTTATGCTGTGCCTCGTGAGTATCGGCACGCCCATGCGTCTGACCTTGGCTGCATGAACGAAGTAAGCGCCTATCTTCGGCATAGCCTCGACAATCATCTTCACATTCACGCCTGCCTGAAGAAGCTGGTATGCCACTATGACGCCGACATTTCCTGCACCGACCATTATGAGCCTATCTCCCGGCTTTACGCCGTAGATGTTCATCAGGGTCTGCGCCGCTCCGGCGCCGTAGACTCCGGGCAGGTCGTTGTTCTCGAAAAGTAGGGATTTCTCGGCAGCACCGGTAGCCATGATTATCTTTTTCGCTCTTATCTTGTACAATGTGTCCATCGTTGCCACGCCTATCGTCGACGGTTTGTAGTACCCGAAGGCCGTCGCATCGCTCATAACCGTGATGTTTTCACTCTCCCGAACCTCCTTTACCAGTTTCTCGGCTATGTCAATCCCCCGAACGCCGGCGTCGTGCGTCCTCGAGCCGAAGAACTTGTGGGTCTGCTTTATCAACTGGCCGCCGAGTCTCGGGTTCTGGTCTATCAGAACGACCTTCGCGCCGAACTTTGCTGCATACAGGGATGCGGAAAGCCCTGCCGGCCCCGCACCGATGACAGCGATATCCGTTTCAACCTCCTTCTTTTCTATGTGCCGCTTTTCGGTATTTGTTGGCACCTCACCTCTTCCGAACTGCCTTTCCACCTTCATGCCTTCCTCAAGAGGCGTTATGCAGGTCCTGACATTGGGAATTCCGTTAACCCTCATCATGCACGAAGAACACTGGCCTATCGCGCAGAATATCCCTCTCGGGCGCTCCAGTTTGAAGCTGTGGCTGAACTCCTTAAGACCTGTGGAATAAAGGGCCGCACCGATGGTCTCCCCCTTGTAGCCGCTCCGCTCATTTCCCTCGAAATAGAACCTCAGAGGCTGTCCTCTGTCGAACTTCAGTATCGGATGCCGGTCTATGCGCAAATCCATCATGGTAACACGCCGCTCCGAAAAGGAAGGGAGATTTTAAGGTTTGGGACACCAGATATCGGCGGATTAAAAAATCTCAGATTAACGAAATCTTTTTATATTGGAGTAGAGTTGCCGCTGTGGTGACTAAAATGGAATTAAACAACGGACAAAAAATAGGACTGGTTGGCGGACTTCTGGCAGTAGTCGGTGTGTTTCTCCCGTGGGTTAGCTTCATGGGGATCTCGGCTTCTGGACTACAACTGGCACAACTTGGTGCAGGTGTATTCGTATACCTTACGTTGATTTTCGGTATACTAGCGCTGGTTGGTAGCATAATTTCCGGAAAGAAAGGCGCCATAATTCTGCTGGTCTTCGGCATAATTGGCCTGTTATGGATGCTACTGTTCCTGGGATTATTCCTGAATACTCTGGCTGCACTCGGTGGAGGCACGGCTGTAGCTGTAGGGCTTAACATACTAGGAATCGGAGTGTGGATAACAATCATAGGCTTCATCATAGCCATGGTCGGAGGAATAATGGCCCTCAAAGAGTCGAAGACTGCTCCGCCAATGCCTATGGAACAGCCGCCGCAGGAAGAGATGCAGCAGTTCTAAACCACTTCCCCTTTCTTTTAGATTTCTCTGCCTCTGCTCGGAGAATTATTAAATAGCAGAATGCAATCTTTCCCGTGAAACTCTCCATATAGATAATCGGAGGTTCGAATATGAATAAGAAGCTTGTAATAATAGGAATAGTGGTACTCGTGCTTGGGCTGATAGTTGCGCATGTCGGTTTCAGTGGCATGCTGAACAAGAAGATGATAGACGTGCAGTAGATGCGAGGCCATCGGCTTTTCATCCCAAATCCCTTTATACCCCGTTTTTATTCCATCATCATGTTCGAGCGCCCGCGAGGAACCCGAGATTTCGGACCCGAGGAGATGGCAGGGCGCTCCCGGATATCCGATGCTCTTGTAAGGGCATATATAGTCAGAGACATAACTTTCCAAACTAATGAAGTCTCCGACTGGTAG
>WALJ01000075.1 GCA_015522885.1 Thermoplasmata archaeon | reverse complement strand
GAGAGCGCTCACCTCTTCTTTCATCGGTTTCAGTGAATCGACAGCTTCATTGAGAGCGCCTAGGGATTTCAGTTTTTCAAGCATCTCGGGGTCCTGAGGAGCGGCTCCCGAAGCGGCGGCGGATTTAAGAGAGGCGATATCGAGAGAATCGAGCTTTTCCCCATACTGTTTCACGGCAGCAAGCCCCTCTCCTATCGACTCAAGATTTACGGAACGGACTTTTTCCCCGAATTCTTCGACCTTTTTCACCCTTTCGGAGAGTTCTCCGAGCATCTCGGTAACAGAGGAAATTTCCTCGAACTCACCCACCAATCTTCTGAGGACATCCATGTCTTTTCTCATCTCGTCCTCTATGGTCCTGATATTTTCCAGCTTCTTTCTGAGATCATCCAACTGCCCGTAGAAATCACCGAGTTCCTCAAAGGAACCCAATCTCTTTCGAACATCTTCAATCTGGGATGCCATCTTGCCGAGGTTCTCGAATTTTTTAAGTGAGTCCGACAAATCTTCGAGGCTCACGGAATCCATTTTCTCAGAGAGCTCTCCGACTTTATCCTCAAGCCCTACGAGGGCATCGGCGCTCTTCAGCGCACCTTCGATCTTCTCCGGTATCTCTCCTTTCAAGGAAGCGAAACTGGTGTTTATCTCTCCAATCTCCTTTTCAAGCCCCTTTACGGTCTCCGAGAACATTGCCAAGTTGTCCAGACCTTCCAATTTATCCAATGCCGTTTTTATCTTTTCGATATCTCCGGATATCCCTTTCATCGATTCTATGCTCTTTTCGAGCTCCTTCATGGCCTTTGCGGCACCCTCGGCACCGGGTATCCGGGAAATCTCTATTCCGATTCTTTCATCCAGAGCGGAGAGGTCTTCACTTATCTCGTCCAGTTTCTTACCTAATTTTGTTATGCTGTTCTGGTTATGGGAGACAAGCTTGTAGGTATCGGAAAACCCACCCGAGATGTTCTGAACAGTAGTAGAAAGTTCCTTTATCGATTCGTCTATCCCTTTAAGTGAGCGGTTGAGCGTGCCCTCCAGTATGTTGGAGAACTCTTTGGCAATCTCCTCCTTCTGCTCCCCCATTCTTTTCTCGAGAATCTCCCCTATCTTCTCTTCGAAGGATTTCAAGTTCTCATCAACGGACCTTCTGACCTTTATGAGAGCATCTCTCTCTTCCTTTATTGCTTTGAAGGTTTCCGCCTCGAAGTGCCTCTGTTCGTTGGAAACCTCTTCTATGGACTGAAAAAGACCCGTTTCAAGGTTATCAAGGGCATACATCAGGATGTAAAGCATCCAATGCTCTTTACCTTTGAGCTCTTTGAAGTAGCTCTCGTCTACCTTTCGTCTCGCTTCTTTGCTTTCGGACAGTTCCTTTAGCCCCTTGATTATCAGGCTTTTCGTGTTCTTTTTCGGTGCGCTCTTCACGGTATCCCAGCCGGCATAACACTCATTCTTTATAGATTTTTTGGATAAAAAGAGGGTTCGCAGATTAAAAAGAAAAGCTGACGGGGGAGCGGTTTCCCGCATAATATCGCATTATTAAGCAAAATCCGCAGGAGAAAAAGGCGCTTTGAATCCCGCACCACCCCGTATCAATTTTCCACACGAAATGAAGGGGTCTCCCCCGGAGCTTATCCAGCCCCATCGCCACATTTGCATCGTCTCTCACCACGAATCTGAAATAGAGCCCCGGAGCTTATCCTGTCCCATCGCCACGGCAGGGAGCGCTCTGTTCACCGTCAGCAAATATCTTCGCCGGAGCTATCCGGGCCCGCTGGGCCTGCTAATACATAAACAAAAAGAGTGCGTCAGAGGCATCCTCAGAGTCCATCCGGGCCCATAGGCCCATACACCTCCTAAAAACTAAAAAGCTAAGAGTCAATCGAAAAAACAGAGACACCAAAACCGAACCAGACAATCTCCAGTATGAAGTAGAGGATCCCCCATCCGAGAATCACATTGCACAGCATCAGCAGAGCGGGGAGCAACAGCCAGATTGTCAGGGACAGAATATAGTCTTTCATCAGCAGGGGAAAAGAAAGAGTATTAAAAAGATTGCTCATAGTTTATCCTTCAGGTCCATCATCGTTGTTCCCGACACCATCTTCGGGTAGAAGTCCGTGCTCTTCTCCGGCATCCTCTCCCCGTTCTTCGCAACATTCAGAACCTGATGAGCGCCTGTCGGATTCATCAGAAATGCAACTCCGGCATCTCCCGCATCGACCTTCTTAACGGCATCGTCTATCCAGCGCTCGTATGCTATGCTCTCATCAATCTTCAAATCACGAGCGCCCATTATTCCCTCGAAGATAATATCTCTGAGTATAACCACGTCAAGGTTCCTGTACTCCTCGCTGTATTCGGGCCTGAAAAATTTCTGTACCGCATCGAAATCCTTCAGCACAAGACCGAGATGCCGTTTCCCGTCATAAACCACGAAGGCCTTCCTCTCTCTGTTCTTCTCCAAGAATCCCTCGACATCATTTCTCTCCAGCTCCTGAATTTCGAAGTACTTATCCAGCTCCTTCATGTGCCCCTCTTTCAGCTCATGTTTTAACAGGAGCCTATGGGTCGGCAGAACAACAAGCCCTTTATCCTGTATCGGAACCATGAGGGTCATGCGGAAATTGAATGCATCGCTCTCATCCCAGGGGCCCCGAGCCCTTAATTCGTCCCTGAACGTGACCGCCGTCTCATACCTGTGGTGGCCATCCGCTATTACCACCTGCTCCGGCCCTATGACCTCCTGAATGAGCTTTATATCCTCAGGGTCGGAGAGCGCCCATATCCTGTTCCTCACATCGTATCCGTCAACGGCATCTATTATCGGCCTTTCCTTCGAGAGCTTTTCAAGTATCCCGATGGTTTTCCTTTTCCTGTCGGGGTAGAGCATGAATCCCGCCTCAAGGTTCTTCTTCGTTGCTCTGAGCATGTTCAGTCGGTCTATCTTCGGCCCTTTGTGGGTCTTCTCATGGGGAAGCACTATCTTTTCCTCGAAAGGATGCAGTTTGACAGCGGAGATGAAGCCCTTTCTCG
>WALJ01000074.1 GCA_015522885.1 Thermoplasmata archaeon | reverse complement strand
TATCATGTCTGGCCCCTGCTGGAGTTCTCATGGGCGGTTGATGACCACCTGCTCGGAATAACCCATGTTCTCAGGGGAAAGGACCTTGTCATGGAGGACCGGATGGAAAGATACCTCTGGAATCTGTTCGGAATCGACGGGCCTGAGTTCATACACTACGGCATGCTCAGGATAAAGGAGGCGAAGCTCAGCAAGAGCAAATCCAGTAAGGAAGTCAAGGGCGGCCTTTTTTCAGGATGGGACGACCCGAGAACATGGAGCCTCCAGTCCCTCAGGAGAAGGGGTATAAGGCCGGAAGCCGTGCGCTCTTTCATTCTTTCGTTCGGACTGAGCCAGAGTGACATAGAGGTGCCTGCGGAGAATCTCTATGCCGAGAACAGAAAACTGCTGGATGCGAAAACTCAGAGAAGGATGTTCGTTCCGGATCCCGTGAAGATAAAAATAAAGAGTATGCCCGAAATGGAGGAGGTCGAGCTGGCAAATCATCCGAGAGAGGACCTCGGAAAGAGAAGAATACGGGTAAGGGATGAGATTTACATCTCGGCGGAGGACTTCGGGAAACTGAAAGGAAGCGAGGTTAGATTAAAGGACATGTTCAACATAATCCTCGAAGAAGAGGCGGAGTTCACTTCTCTACCGAACAAGAACATCCCGAGGATACAGTGGGTCTCGGAGCCGATAGATGTGGAGGCCGTAATGGTCGATGGAAGCGTTAAAAAAG
Source organism: Thermoplasmata archaeon (assembly GCA_015522885.1). GTDB lineage: Archaea > Thermoplasmatota > Thermoplasmata > WALJ01 > WALJ01 > WALJ01. Next base: position 2,931 of record WALJ01000074.1, on the reverse strand, counting down.
GGTACGGGGAGCGCTCTCTACTCGACTTCAAACCGGACGATATGGTGCAGTTCGAGAGGTTCGGATTCGTGAGGATAGACGCTGTTGAAAATGACGCGATTAAGGCGTATTACTCGCATCCCTGATGCAAATTTATTTAAACATGTTCGAGATGGAGGGGGGATTAACATGGCAGAAGTAGAAGGCGGTTGGACGCAGGCCGAAGTTCGAGAGTTGAAACCGAACAGATATATGATAATAGACGGAGAACCGTGCAAGATAATGAGCATCACGACATCCAAGCCCGGGAAGCACGGCGAAGCCAAGGCCAGAATAGAGGCTATCGGAGTTTTTGACGGGCAGAAGAGGAGCGTAGTGCATCCTGTAAAGCACAAGGTTCAGATACCGATGATAAACAAGGGCACGGCACAGGTCGTATCCATAATGGGTGATGAAGTTCAGCTTATGGACCTGTCCAGTTATGAGATGTTCAATGTGGCCATGCCGGAAGAATTCAAAGGGCAGATAGAGGCCGGAAAGGAGATACAGTACCTCGAAGCCCTCGGAAAAAGAAAGATAACCAGAGTGTAACATGAAAAACACCTTCCTTTTTTTCCCCGAAAACCTTGAAGATGCGAAAATATCGATTATAGGCGCTCCTTATGATTTGAACAGCAGCCGTAGATACGGCTCCCGCTTTGCGCCGGACTCCATAAGAAAGGAATCCCTCGATATGGAGAGCAATTTCAGGGGAATGGAGCTCTCAGAGCTGCCTGTAGAGGACCTCGGAAATGTGAGCGCCGATAACTGGAGGGCTTTTACGGAAGATTTGAGCGAGAAAGTCGGAGCCGTAGTAGGAAAAGGCAGTGTTCCGATGACCATGGGCGGAGACCATTCGATAAGTCCCGAGATTGTCAGAGCCATAGGGAGAAAGGACATCTCCGTGGTTGCAGTCGATGCTCATCTCGATTTCGACAGGGAACTCAACGGAAATAGAAGGAGTCACAGTACGCCCAGAAGGAGAGAAGCGGAGTTTTTAGGTGTTGAGAACATAACCGTAATCGGTATCAGAAGCTGGCCGAGCGAGTCTATGGAAGAGGCAAAGAAGGTGGGCATCAACATGGTCACGGCATTTGAGATGAAAGAGAGTTTCAGTACCGCTGTCGATAGACTTCCGAAGGACTCCGATGTTTATCTCACAATAGACATGGATGCGCTGGACCCTTCTTATGCGCCCGGAACAGGCACTCCGGAGCCATTCGGCATGGAGCCGTGGCAGGTCATAAAAATAATAGACGAGCTTGCGCCGAGGATTGTCGGAATGGACATCGTTGAGGTCTGCCCGCCCTGCGATGTTAACGGCATCACCAGCTCACTCGCCGCACATTTCATTGCGGATTTCATCTTCTCTTATTTCTCCAGTAAATAAGGGGTACGGCGATAGCAATCACCACTGTCAGGAAATCGAACCCGGGCATGGAATTTTCGGATTTCACGGTCACGGTTCCGCTCGGAGTGTAGCTTATGGAGACATAATCGTCTAAGTCTGATACCGTCAATGTACCCCCGCTCCATTCGATAGGGTGATAATAATCGTTCAGATGTGCTCCGTCCCCGTCATCTATCCATGTGGTGAATCGGTTCGCATCCCTTACAAGAAATTCATCGTTGACTATGTCCACATTGTACCAGTAATTTCCGGAACTGCCGTCTGACGGAGGAATGTAGATAAGGGCCCATGCATGACCGTCCCATTCGTTCTTCTGGCTGTATAGAGCTCCGAGTTCAAGTCTCGCAGGAATTCCGAGAGCTCTCAGAAACGACATGTAGAGCATCGACTGCTCGTCACAGTCCCCCCACTTATCCCTTAAGGTGGCGAGGGCATGCTTCGGCAGACCTCCGTACTCCTGCTGTACATAGTTCATCTGTTGACTTGTTGAGTATTTGAAATTGTCAACCATGTAATCGTATATCGCCTTGGCCTTGGAATAGACATCGGGCTTGTCATCCGCAAGCTGATGTGCAAGATTGCTTATCTCCGGTGCGGAGGGATTTATCATTATGTCCGTCTTTCCGTCTAAATCTCTGTCATCTGTTCCAAGCGGCGTATCTTCAGCATGGACCTCCCATTCATCGCCTGTGTATTTATTGGTCATATTTGAAGGAATGTCCAGAACTGTCCCACTCTCTTCCATTTTCCATACCATGGTTTTAGTTTCCATGCTCATCCTTATGGTTATGGTGTCATGGCTGTTGAAACCGCCCAGACTTCCTCTCCAGATATTCCAAGTTCCTCCGTATTTAGTCTGTACTTCAGTAGGTGGGGGATCATACTGCGTAGCCGTCACCTTCTGCGCAGGGAGCATGTCTCTTGCCTCGGGGAGGTCAAGGGTGTAGTCTGCGCTTCCTGATAGTGATATCCTTCGCTCCACAGTGAATGTAGCTGTCTCTGGAAAGCTTCTCCCTCCCGGAAAATTGTTCAGTATCATGTTCAGAACCGGTGGGGAAAGGAGTATGAAAACAAGTGCCATGATGAGTACGGAGTAGATTATCGGTCGAATAATGCTCCTTCTTTTTCTGGGAGGGGGAGTAGGTCGAACAATCTTCTGCGCTCTGTACTGCACTGGCCTTTGAGGCGCATAGTAGTCCTCCGGAGGCGCTCCGAAATAAGGGATATCCTCTTGATTGTCCATGGCATCCACTACTCAACAAAGTATTAAAAATTATAGTTACCGACATAACGATGTTAACTTATTGCCTAAGAATTTTTGAATCCATGTTTTTGCATAACTCAAACTTTTGCTAAATCTATTGAAGCATCTCTTAATTATGCCTTTAAAATCATCTACCTTTTTGATAAACAGCGGCGAAATCTCTCGTTTGATGCTTTTCCAGATGAATTCTATTGGATTCAGGTCCGGAGAGTACGGCGGCAAGAACACAAGGGTGATG
>WALJ01000073.1 GCA_015522885.1 Thermoplasmata archaeon | reverse complement strand
GGATAGGGCTGTAAAATCAAAAAAAGCTCTTAAAGGAATCATTCACGTCATAAAGAGAGTTGAGGAGTGGAACGCAGGATATTTTCCACTCCAGATAACAAGGGTGGCGATATCAGGAAGTTCCATAAGAGAAAAAGAAATCAATGATGTGGATGTTCTTATTTTCGTAATTAAAAATTCTAAGCATTCCGAATTTCTTAAATTCTTAAAACTTCCTCGGGCCTATCTTACAGAACTCATTGAAATGGTTTATATTTCAGAAGAAGAGGATGGCATAGACATATCTGCTAAAGGTTCAAGGGTTAGAAACGGTGCAGTAAAGATAATGGTTGAGAAAAACAGGGATTATTTGATGGAACTCGGTTTTAAATCCGAATGGTTGGATAACTGGCTCTCTCTTTTCAACTTCTCGGATTTGAGCACGATTCTGGAAGGAGTCTTTTTAAACATGGATGAAAGAAAACTTATGGATAGACACATAAAAAGAGGTTGGAGGTCACCCCGACTTGAGATTCATATGTTTTACGAGGATGACACCAACAGAGAGGTCGAAATACCCAGCATTGATGTGTGGGTGAATGGTAATGTCAGAATTCCAACGGAAGAGGATGTTAGAAACCATCTGATAGAGGAAAATGCATTTTTAAGGAAGTCCTGTGAGGATATTATTAGGCGCTACGATGAAGGAGTGGAGTGTGAGCAAAGAATAGTTAGAGACACGTTCAACCTAATGAGAAAAAATAACTATGAATACCCAAATATTGGAAAACAACTTGCAAAGATTGCCAAGGAGGAGATAAATACGATGAAATCGCTTGTTAATGAAACAGGAAACATTGAAGAGTTGAACAGGAAAATGAGAATTTCGTTAAAGATATTTGTCCTAATTCCAGACATCTACAGAAAAATGTCTAATTTAAGTATTTATAAACATGCTAAAGATGCAGAAGGGAATCCAGCGGAAGAATTAAAGAAAATAATTATACGACGTATGAGGCCAGAAAGGCTTTATGTTTCAAAGGTACTTGAAAGAATGGACTTTTCTGAAGTGTTTAGGGATTATGAAGAAAAAATGAAAGAGATAGAAAGAGAATATTTGGATATGGAGGCTCACCAATGACCGAATACGAACTATGCGAGAAGCCCATCATCGAAGCCCTCGAATCCATCGGATGGAGATATGTTCCCGGCAGGGAGCTGCCGAGGGAGAGCTATGAGGAGCCCCTGCTCGTGGAGCGCCTGAAGGATGCGATCCTCAGGATGGCGGAATCCGAAGGGCTGGAGCTGGAAGAGGATGATGTTCAAAGGGCCATACTGAGGCTGAAGAATCCGGGTGCGACAGCGCAGGGAGTGAGGGAGATTCTGAACTATCTGAAGAACGGAGCGATTCCTCTGGACCTCGGGAAGAAAGGCCTGAGATACATACCCATCATAGACTACGATGACTTCGGGAGCAATGAGTTCACAGTCAGCAATCAGGTCGAGTTCAGGGGCCCGGGCGGGAGGATAAAAGCGGACATCGTCCTGTTCGTCAACGGCATACCTCTCGTGATCATCGAGTGCAAGGACCCGGCCAGCGAAAAGGTCAGCTGGTATGATGCCTATCTCGACATAAAGGGCTACGAGAGAAGGGTCGAGGAGCCGTTCAAGTACATACAGTTCGGGGTGGCTGCCGATGCCCTTGAGGATGACCGGGTGCGGGTCTTCCCGATAGTCAGTTGGATGGATGATGTCAGCACCAGCGTGTGGAGGGATGAGGAGGGTAATGCTGGAATAAAGGGGCTGAGGAGGCTGCTTGAACCCGGCACCCTGCTCGACATCGTAAAGAATTTCGTCTTCGTAACCCAGCGCAGGGGCGAGGATGTCCGAATTCTTCCGAGATACATGCAGTATTATGCCACCAACAGGATATACCGCAGAGCCATTGAACGGATGGAAGGGAAGAGCGGGAAAAGCAGGGGCCTGATATGGCACTGGCAGGGCTCGGGAAAGACCTACACCATGATATTCTCGGCCTACAAGCTCTACATGGATAGAAGGATGGAAAAACCAACGATATTCTTCATAGTTGACCGAAGGGAACTTCAGGACCAGATTGGGAAGGTGCTCGGCTCCATGGACCTCGGAAGCATAGCCTTCGAGAAGATAGGGACAATAAGGGACTTCAGAAACGTGCTGAGACACGATGGGGGCAGGGGGAAGCGCGGCCTCTTCATACTTCTCATCCAGAAGTTCAGGCCGGATGAGGAGGAAGGCATAGACGAGGAAGAACTGCGAAAGGCGATAGAGGGGCAGGAGCTGGGCGTATCGGAAAGAAAGAACATAGTCCTGTTCATAGATGAGGGGCACAGGACCCAGTACGGTGTTCTGGCCTCGGAGATGCGGAGGATATTCAGGAACGCATTCATGTTCGCTTTCACAGGCACACCGATATCAAAGGTACATAAGGACACATACAGGGAATTCTCATATCCGGAAGAGGGGGAGAACTACCTCCACAGGTATTTCATAGATGATTCCATAGAGGACGGATACACGGTGCCGATAGTCTATACCTTCCTGAAGGAAAGCATGGATTTCGATAAAAATGTATTCGAAGGTGGCGTCGAGAAGATATTCGGAGAGGAAGATGACGAGACGAAGGAGGAGGTGCACAGGAGGTTCAAAACCATAAATGAACTCCTCAGCAAACCGGAGATGATAGAGAAAAAGGCAAGGAACATCATCGACAGCTTCATGGCGAGGGAGAACAGGGAGCTCAAGGGAATGGTCGTGGCGGCCAACAGAAAGGCGTGCGTTCTTTATAAGAGGGCGATTGACAGGTATCTGGAAGAGAAATACCCTGAGGAATACAGCGAGGATTTTGCCAGCATAGTCATGACCTTCGCACCCAAGGAGAAAGAGAGGGAGGTGGAGGAATACAGCGATGAGATGCGGAGAAAATACCCGTCCCTCTCAACGGAGGCCATAAACAGGAGTATAACCGACAGATTCAGGGAGGAAAGGAACCCGCAGCTTCTCATAGTTACGGACATGCTCTTAACCGGATTCGATGCCCCCCTTCTCCAGATATTGTATCTGGACAAGGTGATGAACGGCCATACCCTCCTGCAGGCAATAGCGAGGACCAACAGACCCCACGAGAAGAAGGGTTACGGGCTTGTGGTGGACTATGTCGGGCTTTTCAAGAGGTTCACGGATGCACTGGAGGATTACTATGAGATCGAGGGTAAGGCCTCCAGCGTGGCCACCAACATCTCCGACCTCGAACTGGAGCTGGAAATGGCACTGGAAGAGATTGAAGAGCTGCTCGGAGATTCTTTCAATCCTGAGCTGATAAATTCCGGCGACAGGGCCGCAATGAACAGGGCGATATCGGCCATAATGGAGATACGCGAAGGAAGGAACAATGAGGAGGATTTCATCAGAATATACAGGAAGATAATGAAAATATATGAGCTCCTCGGGCCAAGTGAGATTAAAGTAGAACGGCAGGTGAAGAAGAGAGTTGACGCCCTGAGAAAGATATATGCGATTTACAGAAAGAGATTCGGAAAGGAGATCGATCCGAAGAAGATAGATGAATATATCAGAGAACTCAGGGACACGCTATACGAGTCCGTAAAAATCGAGAATGTGGGGGGCGAGTTCTTTGGGGTCAGGATGGATGAGGAGTTCCTCAAGGAACTGAGGTCTGAACTGGATAAGGACGAGGGGGTCATACTTGATATGGCATCCGTACTTAACAGGTATGTGCTCAAACTTAGTGAGAAGCCATGGTCAGAGATAGTTTATGGCGATATAATAAAGTCTGTTGAGAATGCTGTTGAACGATGGAGGAGAAGGATAACGGACCCGGAAAGCACATTTGATGAGTTCCTGAGGATTATCATGGAGCTCGGCGAAATGGAAGAAGAAAGGGAAAAACTTTCCGTAACCGAGCGCGAATACCCCATATTCCTTTTCCTGAAGAATACCTTCGGAGATGAAGAGTTGGAGGATTACGTCAGATTCATAAAGAAGGTCATGGAAGAGCTTGAGAGCGCTGACCTTCTGTTCACCGGATGGTATGAGAAGGCGGAAACGAAGAGAAGGATGAGCGAGATACTGAGACAGGAACTGGTACACTTCCTGGTTGTGGAGAGAAGGATGGAATACGGGGAAATAAGAGATGTTCTTGAGAGGGTCGTTGATGAAATAATCAATATTCTGGAGACTGCGAGGGCCTGAAATGGAGTACAGAGGAATAGAATACACGGTTTCGTACAGAAATGTGAAGTATCCGAGGGTGGACATGAGAACGGGGGAGATATTTCTGATACTTCCCTATGGGACGGATCCCGAAGAAATTATCAGGAAGAACGGAGATAGGATAATGAAGAAGTTCTCCGAAATAGAAAAAATAAAGGAATTCGCTAAAAAACAAATAAAAGCGGAAGAGATCATTCTTGCCGGAAAAAGATACAGAATAATAAGAGAGTGCGGAAGAAGGGAGCGAATATGTGAAAAAGAGAGGGAAATAATGATATGCCCGGGAGATGTGGATAGGATTAAGAGAATTTTAAAGGGCTTTCTCAGAAAAAAGATAGAAACAGTTGTTGCAAAATATTCTAAAACAACAGGGCTGAAGCCGAGAAAGATATCCATCCGGGAACAGATAACAAAATGGGGAAGCTGCTCCAGCCGTGGGAACCTGAACTTCAATCTGAGACTCGTCTTCACCCCTGCGGATTTTCTGGACTACATAGTTCTCCACGAGCTCCTCCATCTGAGATATATGAACCACGGCAAAGAGTTCAGAAGAGAGCTTAAAACCATCTACAAAAAGAAGCTTCCTGATGACAGGACAATGATGAAATACTGGTTCAGGAGCGAGTTTATGATGAAGAATCTCTTTAACGGAAATCCGTGAAT
>WALJ01000072.1 GCA_015522885.1 Thermoplasmata archaeon | reverse complement strand
GTTCCATTCCGTGCTCGGGGGAATGCCGAAGTATTACGAAATACTTGAGAAGGTGAGGGGAAATCCGAGGAGATTCGTAGAGAAGATGTTCATCGAGGAACCGGCACCGTTCAGGTATGAAGCCGAAGTTATCCTCAGGAACGAGATAGGCTCCGAATACAGGAACTATTTTTCCATACTCGAAGCCCTCAGTACGGGAAAGAACACGATGAGGGAGATATCCGATTACCTCGGAAAGGAGCCGAAATCGATAACCAAGTATCTTGATGTTCTTATAAGAGATTATGAACTTGTGCGCAGAAATGTTCCGGTGACGGAAGATTTCAGGAAATCGAGGATGGGCAGATATTTCATAGTCAATCCGTTTTTCAGGTTCTGGTCATATTTCGTGTACGGAAACATCTCTATTCTGGAAGAGGGAGATACGGAAAGGGCAAAAGAAGTTTTCAGAACGGGATTCGACCAGCATGTTTCAAAGCATTTCGAGGAATTGGCCACAGATATCGTAAGGAATTTTCTCGATTATCAAAAGGTCGGCTCGTGGTGGAACCGCAGAGGGGATGAGATAGACATCGTCGCTCTCAATGAGAAGAAAAACGAAATCCTGTTCGGAGAGGTCAAATGGAGGAACAGAGCAATCGGTTGCGATGTTCTAGACGGTCTGATAAAGAAGGGATATCTGGTACAGTGGCACAACGACACCAGAAAGGAAAGATTCCTCATAGTCTCAAAGGCAGGTTTCACGAAGAAATGCCTCGAAAGGATGGATGAAAAGGGAGTAATGCACTGGGACCTGAAAGATGTGGGACATATGGTCGGCAAAGGAAAGCATTAAATACATAATCGTGATTTGCCTAATCATGATTCGGTTTGTAGATCGGGAAGAAGAACTCGCCCTCCTGCATTCTCAGATAGAGAGGAAAAAAGCAGGCTTTGTGGTGATATACGGGAGGAGAAGGACAGGGAAAACGGAACTCGCCCTCAGACTGCTTCAGGAACGTCCGGGCATATACTATCTTGCTGACAGAAGGAGTTATATCGAAAACATCCGGGGCTTTCAGCGCATAGCGGCCGAATTTTTAGGCGATGAGCTTCTCGGCATGACGGATTTCAAAAGATGGACGGATGCCTTCGCCTACGTCTCGAAAAAGCTCGAAGACGGGACCGTTATAGTAATAGACGAATTCCCTTACCTGCTGGAAAAAGGTGTCCTCGAGGAGTTTCAGAAGGTCTGGGATACCATTCTATCAAAAAGGAACCTTTTGCTCATACTGATAGGCTCCTCCGTTTCCATGATGGAGAAAAGCGTACTCTCGTACGGTTCCCCCCTCTACGGGAGGCGGACTGCACAGATACGGCTGGAACCTCTCAGATTTCGGTATATGCAAGAATTTTTCCCTTCCTATTCCTTTGAAGAACTTTTAAAGGTCTGTTCGGTCCTTGACGGCATACCTCAATATATCAACCTTTTCTCCGGCGAAATGGATTTCAGGGAAAATATGCTCCGAAACTATCTCATAAAGGGCTCTCCTTTATACGAGGATGCGGAGGTTCTTCTTAGGGATGAACTGAGGGAGGTGAGAAGATACTTTGGCATTCTTGAAGCCGTGGCCCGTGGGAAGCGAAATTTTACGGAGATAAAGAACGAACTGGGTATGGAGAGCAATACCCTTTCCAGATATCTGAATATCCTGCTCGGCCTCGGATTTCTGAAAGAGGACCTGCCGGCTGTGGGGAGAAAGAAATTGAAGAGATACAGGATATCCGACAACTACTTCTCCTTCTGGTTCCGATACATCTACCCCAACAGGTGGATGGTGGAAGCTGGGAAGGGCGAGAGGCTGATGGAATACATAGAAGAAACTCTCAACCAGTATCTCTCGCTGGTCTTCGAAGATGTAGTAAGGGAGATTTTGACAAGACAAACGGATTACGGAAGAGCAGGCCAGTGGTGGAACCGCAGAGGGGATGAGATAGACATCGTCGCTCTCAATGAGAAGAAAAACGAAATCCTGTTCGGAGAGGTCAAATGGAGGAACAGAGCAATCGGGTGGAATGTCGTGGAGGAACTGATTGAGAAAAAAGAGCTTGTTCAATGGCACAATGAGGACAGAAAGGAAAGATTTCTCGTAGTCTCAAAATCGGGTTTCACGAAGAAGTGCCTTGAAAAGATGGAAGAAGAAGGGATTATTCATTGGGAGCTGAAGGATGTTGAGGGGATGGTGACCGGGGCATAGGGTGCCTGAACGAAACACCCGCCGCTGAAAGGAATGCCTGAGTCTTTAACAATAATCCTTAAATAGGATAATCCTTATTTCGGATTATGAGGTTCTATGACCGAAGGGAAGAGATCGGGATGCTCAGAGGCCTGAAAGGTCCTTTCATGGTCGCTATAACCGGAAGGAGACGGGTCGGAAAGACCAGACTGGTGAAGGAAGCGTTCCCTGACTGCCTCTACCTCTTTGCGAGTGAGGAAAAGAGCGAGAACATGCTTGTGGAGGAATGGGTCGAG
>WALJ01000071.1 GCA_015522885.1 Thermoplasmata archaeon | reverse complement strand
GCAGGCACGGACCCGACATCCAAAACGAGCAATCCTGGAGCTCTTTCCGGCCCAAACAGAGGATTGGAGGATTATTTGCTCTACATCCTTCTTTTACTCATTGTTATCGGACTTGCGATAGGGTTATTTGCAGTTAAAAAAAGAAAACATCATGGAAGGTCCAGCGAACTCGAAGAAGCTGAAACTCGGTCAACACATCAGCCGATGATAAAAAAAGAGCAGATTGAACAGATATATGATCTTGAGAAAGGCTCCCCAGTTTACGGCTTCGGAGATTTCTTCTCCTATAGAATCATAAAAAATATAGGCTCAGGCGGCTTCAGCGAGATATACCTGATTGAAAGAAACGGAAGAAAATATGCCATGAAGGTTCCAAAAGGTGTGGACCTCAATGGTAGGGAAACTCTGGAATTGAAGAATAAGGATATCGAAACCTATGCAAAAGAGGCTAGAATCTGGGCGATGCTCACGGAAGAAGTCCCGGATTCTGTTGTTGATCTGATAGATGTCGGTATAAGGCCTTTCCCGTGGTTTGTCATGGAGCTGGCAGATTATTCTCTGAAAGACAGGATGGACATACCGATGAACGCAAAGCTCAGAACAGTGTCCGTCATCCTCGGAAAACTTGATAAAATACACAGAAACAAGGTGGTACATAAGGACATAAAGCCAGAGAACATCCTCTATGCGGGCGGTCAGTGGAAGTTCACCGATTTCGGGCTCAGCAAGATAATCGACAAGAGCAGCAAGAGCACTATGCTTTCAGGGACTCCATGGTACATGGCTCCTGAACAGGTATCCCCCGGAGGAGAGTACGGCCACAGCGATGTCAGAACAGATGTCTGGGGCATGGGTGTCGTTCTATATGAGATGCTTACAGGAGTCTGTCCGTTCAAGGGAGAGAGATATGAACAGGTAGGCATGGCGATACTATTTCAGGAGCCGAAAAAGCCAAGTGAGATAAATCCGGATATACCAAAAGAACTGGATGAAATAGTTATGAAGGCACTTAAAAAGAAAAAAGAGGAAAGGTGGCAGTCCGCCGTGGAATTCAAGAAAGCAATAGAGGAGGCGATAAGATGAAAGATGTCGTTAGAGTGAAGATGGAAGGTGATGAGAAAGAAAGGATGTTGTTCGAGTTCAGCAGGCTTGGGGTTGTTTACAGAACGAACTTAGGTGGATATGAGGCGTACAGGTACAGGAAAGGTGGGAAAACACTGGATATATTCATAAAGTTCGAAGCTGAAAATGGTGTGATGGTAATCGGCTTTGAAGGCGATTCCGCCCTAAGAGATGAGATACTCTCTGAGATAGGATATAGGGGGGAAACGAAGGCCGAGAAAAAATCCGGTCACAGCTCCGAGATTTCTTTGAATGAGACCGGCATGGGAAAGATAAAGGAAATAAGGAGGCCTACAATAGAGACTCACGACGAGCACATTCCGTACATACTCCCGGGATTCTACAGGTTCTATGGTTCTTTCCTTCCTCCTCTTCTCAGACTGAAAATAAAAAATAAGTCAAAAGGAGGCAAAATAATAAGGGTCGAGGCCGAGGTGCCCTCATATACCGAAAAATATGTGAAAACATTCAATCTCGACGGTGGAGGTGAAACAGAACTTGAGATTACCCCGCCTTTGAAGAAACTGAGTGTTGAAGAGGTGGTGGAAAGCAGTTTGAGATATGTGGTCTTCGAAGATGATGTTCCCGCCGAAGAGCAGACATACGGGATAAAGATATATTCCCCTCTGGATTTCATGCTCGGAATCGAGGCAGAGGGCAGGTTAATAGACTTTTACCCCCTCCTTGCTGCATGGGTTACTCCGCACGCTCCTGAGGTTGAAGATATAATAAAAAGTGCATCCTCCATTAAAAAGGACCTCTCCGGGGATGGGGCTATGGGAGTGAACAACGACGACGAAGAGGTTCTCACCCAGCTAAAATCCATCTACACCGCCATCCAAAACCTCGGTATAGAATATATAAACACACCTGTGTCCTTCGGTCCAGGAGCAGCTCAAAGAATAAGATACCTCAGGGATATTCTCAGAAGCGGT
>WALJ01000070.1 GCA_015522885.1 Thermoplasmata archaeon | reverse complement strand
GGACACATTAATATACCGGGGATATTTCACGAGCATGCACGAAGTTATGGAAAAAGCGGAAGAGTATTTTCTCAACCTCATAGCGAGAATAGACGAGGGTGATGAGAAGGCTCTCCACGAACTCAAAAGCATGAAGAGATACATGGCCGAACTGAATTCGGTTCTTGAACTCATCGATGATGCAGACACCATCGAAACGATAAGGGGGAAGTTCGACACTCTTGAAAAGAGGTTTGACGCTCTCATCATGGAGTTGAACAGGGTCGTCGGTTAATCACTTTACCCTTGTGGTCTCCAGATTCTTCGGCACGAGGGTTTCGATGTCATATTTTCTTCTGACAACATGAGCCATTTCAAGGGCCTTTGCTTCTTCGCCGTGGCAGAACACTATCCTTTCCGGTTCAGGAGTCAGTGATGATACATATCTTATCAACTGCCTTCTGTCAGAGTGCCCGGAAAATCCTTCCGATGTCTCCACATCCATCTTTATCTCCACGGTTATCGGCGTTCCTCTTTCCATAAGTGTTACATCTTTCCATCCCTTCTGTATCTTGTTGCCTACAGTTCCTTCAGCCTGATAACCGACGAATATCAGCGTGTTCTTCTCGTCATCCGCCCAGTGCTTGAAGTATTCCATCACCGGCCCCCCGTTCATCATCCCGGAGGTAGCGAGTACTACGGCAGGGTCAGGGTCTCCGATTATCCCTTCTCTCTGTGCCCCCGTCTCCACTCTGTGGAATATATCCGATAAGAAGGGGTTTTCCTGCTGCTGGAATATCTTCATCCTCAGGTCGCTGTTGAGATACTCCGGATATGCCGTGTGTATTGCGGTGGCTTCCCATATCATGCCGTCCAGATAAACCGGGATTTCAGGTATCTCCTTTGTCCTCATCAGCTCTTCGAGAACGAGCATCACCTCCTGAGAACGACCCACCGCAAAGACAGGTACCAGAATCTTCCCTCCCTTGGACACAGTGCGGCCGACGATCTCTTTCAGATGCCCGGTAGCTTCTCTTCTCGTAGGCTGAACATCGTTATATGCTCCGTATGTGGATTCCATTATGACCGTGTCAAGCCGGGGATACTTCACATTGGCGGCGTTGAAAAGCCATGTCCTCTCGAATTTTATATCACCGGTTACCAGCAGATTATATGCTCCGTTTCCTATGTTGAAATGTACCGAAGCGGAGCCGAGAATATGTCCTGCATTATGAAGCGTGAGCTTTATGTCCGGTGCGATATCCGTGGTTTCCTTGTATTTCAGCGGTATGCAGTGCTTAACGGCATTTCTTATGTCCGCCGATTGATAAGGGCTCCTGCGTCCTTCTCCGAAGGATACTTTGATGTAATCCAGCTGAAGCAGTGCCATGAGGTCTCTCGTAGGTGGTGTGCAGTATATGGGGCCGTCATATCCGTATTTGTAGAGTGCAGGAATAAGTCCCGAATGATCTAAATGAGCATGTGTCAGGACGACCGCATCTATCGAATCAAGCGGCTGGACCTCCGGAACATCCAGAAAAGGCGTCATTTTCGAAGGGTCCGTGGAAACATCTACGCCTACATCGATGAGGACTCTGCTGTTCTTTGTCATAAGCAGGGTAGAGCTCCTTCCCACTTCCCTGTAACCACCGAGCGCCGTGAACCTTATCCAGTATTCTCCCTTTTCTATACTGTCTCTGTTAAGCCTCTTTCCAACCTTGAGAAGGAAGTTTCTTCTTTCCTCGGCCACTATCCTCATATACTTTCTTATGTCTTCTATAGTCTTCGACCGAATTGGAGGTGTTCTTATGACAGTCGGTGCCCAGCCAGTCTTTCTCTTTATTTCGTTGAGAAGCACTCCTTTTTTTCCTATTGCAATCCCGGGAGCCTTTGCTTCTATAGTAACCTGTCCGATATCTCTGTCAAAGTGAAAATCCGTTATCTCGGCTTCGTCCGGAACGATGTTTCTTATCTCCACCTCCGCATCCTCCGGAGGCAGGGTTATGGAAGGGTCTGGTCTTATTCTCACTCTTTTCTTCAGCACCTTTGCCAGCTTGTTCACTATCTCTTCGCTCTGTGCAAAAGCTCCTATGTCCCGGGTATAGATTACTATCGCCGGACCTTCGAAGGTTATGTCGACAATATCGACCTGTCCCGAGAGTATCTCGTTTATAGCCTGTCTGGCATCTCTGAGTACATCATCCGCGCTCATGAAACCAATTCCTTACTGCAAAATTCTTTTTTTGATTTTCTCGACATCTTCATCGGAAAATCTCTTGAATCCCGATTTTTTGTCTATTGTAGCGAGGTTCAGCCCGTCTCCGGAGGCAGAATCCCTTTTCATGGCCATGGAAATGGCTCTCACCGCAAGGTCCGCACCCTCCTTGATGGACATTCCCTTCTTGTAGTGATCTTCGAGAACTCCGTAAACATAAGGTGAGCCCGAACCCGTGGTAACATAGTCATCTTCTATGGAACCTCCGGCAGCATCCAGCGAGAACACATGCGGCCCTCTGTCATCCACTCCCGCAACTATCAGCTGCACCCAGTATGGATAGTAACTTCTTCCGTTCAATATGTTTGCCATAAGTGTGGACGCACCGTTTACGGTAATCGGCCGGGAGTTCTTTATTCTGTATAGCTTCACCTCAGCAGACAGGTACCTTGCGAGAACCTGTGCATCCCCCACGAGACCTGCGACGGTCATCCCGATATGCTCGTCTATTTTGAACAGCTTGTTCGTTCTTTTATGAGCTATCAGAGTACCCATGGTGGCTCTCATTTCCGTAGCCATAACTATGCCGTCCTTACATACCATCGCCACAGTGGTGGTCCCTTTTTTCAGTTCGGGTCTATCTTCGTTCATGTTATCAACCTTTAATCTCAGTTAATTTAGGTTTCTCCCTGTATTACAGGAACTTCCTAAAAGTGCCTGATTGGGCATCTTTTTTTGGTATTTAAGAATTTCGGAGAGCTACTTCGGAGCTATGCTGACCACATTGTTTCCTCTGAGTATCACTTTACCCAGCCTTCTCACCCGCTCCTGGGTGGTCTCTTCGGTATCTTCGAGAACCATGTTCATATAGTCGTCAAAGCCTACCAGCTTTCCTTCCAATACCCTTCCGTCCTTTAGCAAAAGGGTTACTCTGTGATTCATCGACTGTTCCAGCAGTGTGTTGGGCATTACCATGTATTTCCCTCATGGCCATATATTCTACTCGGATTTAAACTTTTTGCAGGTCATGGCTTCATTGTCTTATACACCCACATCTGTCATATATAAAGGAAACTCAGAGACATCAAGTTCGCCAAAATCCTGAAAAGGAGCGCGGACATGGTCAAGGTTGCGAGAAAAAAAAGAGGAGGATGGACTTCATAGTGATGTGAGGATTGCGGCATATATGCCGATGATGATTGCCGCCGCGAGCGACATTTTCCAGACGCTTTCATTTCCCGGTTCGGAAACTCCTAACCGAAGACCTCCGGTAAGACTGAAAGACCTTTTGTGGCTGGGAAGAGACGGCTTTATACCTTCGATGCTGAGTTCATAGTAATACACCGGCCCTATGACAACGACCATTACGCCAAGTACGGCGGCTTTGGAGGCCTGATACGCACCGAAATAGGGAAGTGCGTACGCCTGAGAGCTGAAAGGATACATGAACGCTATTCTCCCGCCTTCTATAAGGTCAAGCGACATGCTGAAGATGAGTATCGCAAAGGACACGGCGCCAAGCCTTTTTGCTTTGTCGGAATTCCTGAGATATCCGTACGCAAGCAGTGAGCCTGATATCACATAGATGAAGAAGAGGCTGTGAAATCCTTTTATGCCGTCATAATAGAGGGGAAGGAGATGGTCGGAGTCCATAAGTGCGGGAAGCAGTGAGAGACCGAAAATCTCCAGTTTTCTCTCACGGATACATAGCATCCAAGCTATGATAAGGGCGAAAAGCGTATGCATGGTTATATCAAGTATCCCCTCGACACCGTTCATTTCGACCACTCCCGTTAATAATTGGGGTCCCGCCTTATATAAGCTTTACCCCGAAAGGTAACAAAATGCGATGCCGCAGATCCGATTTTTCGTCAGCGAAACGGCTTTGGGACAAAATTATTTGGTGGGCAATTCTAGGGCTTTACAATCCTCGGTACTGTCCCAATTTATACCGCAAAATGATACATCAAGAAATCCTGCCATGTCCACAAGTGGTTCGTTAACCCTTCCATCATTGCAGGTGAAGTCTTTCTCTTTATGCATGCATATATCCATGCGTCACCTTCTTCAGCCCGAGCTGAGCTTTCACGCTCAACTTTCTTCTGTTTTTTTTAACCGTGGACCAGAGTTCGTCGCATTCGAAGGGCGTAAGTCCCATCTCTCGTATGAGGTATTCGTT
>WALJ01000069.1 GCA_015522885.1 Thermoplasmata archaeon | reverse complement strand
GGGAATATATTGTGGAGTTTAATGCCATTACCATACTCATTGGTTTGTCAAATTCTTTGTTGAATATAATATAATAAAATTTATCTGATGCCAAAACCGAATCCACATTTAAATATATCCTATTGATATCATTAATGGATTCCATCCAGTAGCCATGTGCGGGAATCCATCTTCCAAGATTCCACCAAATAGTCCTTCCTTTACAGGTGGGCCTTGAGTGGTAGCCCTTATTCTCACCCCACTCAATATACCTTAATATATGCGTACCTTTGAGTTCCTCACGTGTTTTAGAGCACATCAAAACCATATATTTTAGGTCTTCTAATTTTAGGAATAATTTTTTAAGTTCTCTTGGGTTTTTAATAACAGGTTTCAAAAACTCCTCCTCGATATATCCTTCCCATCCCGCTCTATTTTTGACTGCTATCAGGCCTTCGTCGGGACTGTGAACGACCCCGCAAATCTCACAGACAGGCCATTCATCAGTGTTCTTAATGGGTTGAAGGTAGAAGAACTCGTTTGCGCCAGTAGTAAATCCACGCTTGACATCGGCTATCTTTTCCAGTTTAACAAGTTTATCCTTCCCACGTTCCAGAATTGTGTAGAATATATCAGGTGCCCTTATTAGCAGACCTCCCCACTTGGCTCCTGAATATTCATCTAAAGAGGGATTTCCATCCATATCATTTCTTCCACCGCCAAGCCTAGCTAGATTCCATCCATCTACTAAGCGATATCTCGCTGTTTCTGTGGAAATCTGATATACGGATGCTTCAAAAAGAGGATAAGGATTTTCTGATGGAGTGATATCTAGTATTTCCATGAAATCTTCCTTCCCAAGGGAGCCTATGGCTTTTTTCAGTTTTACGAAGCTAGAATACTTGTCAGAAAGACCCCCTGTTTCTTTTTTCTCAAGAACGGTTATAACTGTGTTCACATCGGCATCCTCAAAACTTCTATGTGGGTAGTCAAAGATATATCTGATATCTGTGAATTTAAGAAACGCCTCCTGCATCCATGTTCCGTAATCCACATCTAACCATGAGTTTGAAGTTATGAATACTAGATTGGCACCTTTTTTCAGAATATCAAGTCCTTTCATAAAGAAATATGCGTATATGTCGGACCTTTTCGCTATGTCAGTTTCGAAATTACCCGAATAGTAATCTCTAGAAAGTTTATCTAGGATTGATTTTGTGTTCTCTATACAGCTGTCTTTGTACTTTTTCTTTATTTCATCTGGACTTTCGTCCAGATTCTCGCTGGTAAACTCCTCGGGGTCGTAGAATTCAGGATATATCATCTCCTGCCTGACATATGGCGGATTGGCAATCACTATATCGAAACCACCTTCTTTGAACACCTCTGCAAAATCCAGTTCCCACAAGAACGATATGTCTATCCTCTTCCCCTCTTCTAAAGCTTCCTCTATTTTGAGAACATGGTATGGCTTGCCTTCACTTTGCCAATCACCTGAGGCCTCGAAATGAGTAGTTATCGGTGTCCTAAGTGCTTGTATGAATATTGACCTTCTTCTTTCGGCAAATTCCGCTGGTGAAAGTTCCCCATTGAACACCTTCTCCTTTAGTTCCGCTAGCTCGTGGCTGTGTTTCTTTAGTCTTTCCATGAGTTTGCCATCATCTATGTTTAGAGGTTCGCCGTCTATCTTTACTCCAGACCATACTAGGCTATCACCTACCATGAGATTTGGGGCGAGGGTTGGCAACAGGGGCTCTTCTTCAGGAATGGAATCTTCATCTTCAATGAGTGCGAGCCACAATCTAAGCTCAGCGACTCTCACAGCCCACTCTTTTACATCAACGCCATAAATGTTCCTGCGTATTATGGTCTTTTTTACCTCGTAATCCAGCGGTTGCATAGTTTTTTCATATATTTCTCTTATCACATTGAACATGCCCACAAGAAATGCACCAGAACCAGCTGCAGGGTCCACAATTCTTAGTTTTTCTATTGTTCTTATGACCTCGTCTCCGCCTCTCTCAATATGTTCTTCTGAAAAGAGTATATGTTTCAAAACCTCAGCATCGACCTCTTTGGATAATCGCTCATATAGAGCCATTCTGCACATGAAATCCACCTCTTCCCTAGGAGTATAGAATATCCCTGCTGAACCACGCTCCTGCTCTGCAATAAGAGATTCATATATGTGCCCAAGCATGGCAGGGTCAACTGCGACTTCTACATGGAAAGGAGTGTCCTCTGAAACAGTGAAGTTGTAGGACAGTAGAAATGTCATTATGTCCTCCATAATCTCATTGTCAATGGAAATTATTATCTCATCTAGGTCCACTCCAAATTCCCTAAGATGGGTAAATAGGCCACCATTGAAATATGCAATTTCTCTGAAAGCATCTTTCACTTCTTCGGAAATTGTTATGGAGTCTAATAACTCAGTTCTATCAGAGTAGCTAGTGTTCATTATGTCTAGAAAGAGAGGTCGAAGGTAATCTTTATAGAATTCTCCCTCCTCTTCTTGGGCAATCTCATAAAGCCACTTTAGAAAGTCTTTTCTCCCTGCCATCCATCCTTTTTTCTGAAGAAACAGTATGAACATCATCCTGTTGAGCAAAGTGTGAGAAAAGCTCTTTATTGCCCTACCTATAAAAAGCATGGGTTTAATTCCAATAGGCGTTTGAGATTCCAGAACTCTTTCGTATTCTGACCGGAGATATGTTTGCAGTTTCCCTATTATCTGTTTGTACTTTTCGTAAAATTCTTTTTCAACTGGCCTAAGCTTGAATGCCTCCTCCACTAATAAAGAGACCGCAGTCCTTGTCATGTTTGGGCTTTCAAGCCTTATTTTATCTAGGTTCTCGGACAAAGTTCGGGTAGATTCTCCTTCCCCCACCCGATAGATTCGTATCTGTGTCCTTTCAAATATATATGCGTAGGTGATTATCTCCCACACATTCTCCTTAAGATTTCTGAGGATAAGGATAAAGGAACCCTCTTCATCCCCCGTGCCAAAATCTATAAGGAGGTCCTTTACCATTTTTCTTCTCGTTGTTTTTAAAATCTTAGATGCTTCAGCATATATAACATAAAAAGGCTCCCCTTCAGAAGATGAAGGCTCTGTTTTTGCGATACTTCTCATTTCGCCCTCTAAAGTCCCATCATAGTCTCCTGTATATATCGGAGTGTCGTCATATTCAAAATTAAGAATATCGCGATCGCAAAATATCTTTCTGAATTTGTTCATTGCATCTTCAGTATCGATATCTCCCCGTATGGAATCCAGAATTTCCTTTATTTCGCTCCCGTCTGGTGATGTTGTTTGGCTCATGTTTGGCTATATGGGTCTTGCTATATATGGCTATCGATGAGAACCCTTTTAGGTTATTTTCATTAAAATTTCAAAGGGCAGGCTCTTTCAAACCCCTTTAAAGCATTGAAAATATAAGCCATGCAGGTACAATATATATCTCCTTCCCAGCAACATACAATCTCCCCATATTGTCCTTAGTTAAAATGGCGCCTAAACTTGAATCAAATACTTCCATAAACCGTAAAATCTTCTTAATACGGTCCACATCAAGTTTATTTCCATAATCTATGTCTATAGGAGATGGGTCCACATCAGATAGAACAATAGGAATTTCTACCCCTTCATCTCTCCAAAGATATCCCGAAGCAAAAGAGCACTCCGCATATTTCTCCATAGCAGTACTGTCTAAATGTTCCGTTAGATTTCCAGAAATCTGGATGGCTATCGAAGGGTGGATGGGATATATTTTCTTGACCTTTTTTGTCCGTTTAGCTTGTTTTTTGGAGTAGTTTTGGGAGATTTTAATGAGAAAAGTATCGGTAAGATATCCCAGATATCTTTTCACAGTCCTTTTGTTAATCCCCACTTCCTTCACTATGTGGGAAATGGTTATTCTTTCCCCCATGTGCTCACAAAGGTACTGGAACAGGGTATATACCTTATCGGCTTTCCTGACTTTAAAGAGATAGGGCAAATCATGGTAGATTATTTTACCGACAACATCTTCAATGTAGTTTCGTATAACTTCAACATCAGTTTCGTTTACTAGTTTGGGAAAAGCTCCTTTGAAAAGGTATTCTCTGAAAAGAGTTTCCACGAGGATTCTATCCATGTTTTTATACTGAGTTTCTAGGAAAGTAAATTCATCCATTCCTTCGGGTATGGGGTCAGGAAGTTCCATTCCCTTCATCATCAGAAAATCTCTGAAAGAAAGGAGATTAACATACAAGCTGTGAAGTATGCCTTCTAATTGTTGTCCCGTTTTTGATATACTCAGAGGTTGGGATGAAGATATTATTACTTTGACATCGCACTCTCCAGATGTATAGTATTTATGAAGAATCTCATCCCAGCCATCTACAAACTGAATTTCATCTAGAAAGAGATACTTTATGGAATAAGAGATGGCCACATCCATTAGGGCTTCTACAACTTCTCCATCTCTCGTCTCTTCTCTTTCAAAAGAAAAGAATAATGTTTTTTTCAATTCCTTCATCATTTGTTTCATTATCGTGGTCTTTCCTACTCCTCTTGGTCCTATTAGGGCGAGTACCTTTGCATCTTTGAGCGATTTCATCGCTTCATAGTACTCATCTTTCCGAAACTCAGGAGTTTCTATTTTCCCATAGAACTGAGGGTTATATTCTTTGAGCAGCTCATTAATATGCTCCCAATACTCTTCTTCCATGTTATCCAACCTCCTTCAATTTATGTTTTTGAGAGTGAAATAATGAATTTTTCTCTTTCATCTCCGATAAATATGCTGTTTTATCCTCGGGGTTCCATCTTAAAAACAAGCATGAGCCAGTAAACAGGGTGTGCTCGAACCCTGACACTTTTTCGACACAGAACCCCGAACTCTGCCAGGCCCATTCGGGCTCTTCCGAGCCGATAGGCGAGGCACGGCCTTTTTACCAAAAGGCCAGTGTCTTTACTTTTCACTATACTGGCCGGAGCTCCAAAGCGGCTTTTTCCCAACGGCCTTTCAGGCCTCGGAAAACCCGGGAAAAGGAACAGTGGGCTTTCAGCCCACTAAACGCAATCTTTACAAAGAAAGACACCGTGCGAGGAGTTACACCTCTGAGCAGAGGACTTCCGAAGGAAGCCCGAAGATGAGAAAGGAACGGCAGGCTGGTCCGAAAGACAAAATGCTTCTCCGAAAAGAAGAGCAGACTGGAAGCCCATCTGCATCTCTTCCAATTCTACTGGGATTTCATGAACGAATTCAAGAGAAACACCTCACCTGCAATGATGGAAGGGTTAACGAACCATTTGTGGACATGGCAGGATTTCTTGGTCCATCATTTTGCGGTATAAATTGGGACAGTACCAAACTTTCGGGATGAAGCCCAGCCATACCTAAATCATAAATATTGCATGTTGTATCGGGTGGATGTGAAAACATGAGCTTCGTCAGAAAGATTCAGGAAAAGATGCTGATAGTCGCAGGAAGCATATTCGCACTGAGCATAGTAGGAATCGTGATTTCCTCCGTATATGTTTTCTTTCGGGATGCAGTACCCGGTTTTATGAAAGACATTGCAATGGCTCCCGGAAACTGGAACTACTGGATAATGCTCCTTTCGGCCTTCGGTCTGATGATAGGCGGCTGGTACTTTTACGATGTGGTGAAAAAGAAGAAGAAATTCGAGCGGCTCATGAAGACGAACAGCAGGTCGAAATTCACCAAAAATCTCTCGGATCTCGAGGAGATAGCATGGTATCTCGGAAAGGAATACGAGCAGAGGTTGGAAGAGAAGAAAAGAACTCTCAGAGTGAAATAGTTTTATATAAATATACTCGGAGACCTCATTAGTTTAGAAGGTTATGTCTCGGACTATAAAAACCTAGCCAGACAATGAAATCAAAACATTTATAATATGGAAGACTATCTGCTGCCGTGTGCTCTGCGTGGAGTATTTCAGAATACAAGAAAGCGATAAAAAATCTGAATTCCATAGAAGATGTGAAAAGAGTTTCCGAGGAGACCGGCAGAGATTTTGAAACACTGCGTATAATCTTCTTCCAGAAAGAGACTAGAAGGATGATAAGGCTTCACGGGAAAATTTTCGGTAAAAGGGAAGAACTCCTTTGGAAATGGAACTCCGGGAAAACGATAGTCGAAATAGCGGAGGATGAGAGATTCTCTCCTGTTCTTCTGATACATATACTCCTCGCAGCCATGGAAATTTCCAAGAAAAAGACGAAAAAGATAGTCAAGAATCCCGCAATCGTGGATAACGAAAGGATGGAAAAGGAGATAAGAGAAGCTATGGAAGTCGATTATCTCTATTCCCCCGAAGCTCACAAAGAGCAGATCAGCAGGGGAAAGAAAGGAGAGGATAGACTATTTAGATGGCTCGATTCCAAAGGATGGATATACACGAAGGAAGAAGAGATGAAAAGAGGCGAAGGAATAAAGACTCCCGATGCCCTGCTTTCGAAGCCCGCAAAAATATTGGACAAAAAGGTTATATGGCTCGATTCCAAGGCTCTTTTCGGAGACCCGGAAGAGATTAAACGAGCATGTAACAAACAGTTCAAACACTATGTGAGGATATTCGGGCCGGGTGCTGCGGTGTACTGGTATGGATATGTGAAAATAAAGAATATGCCGAAAGACGTTCTCATACTAGACGGTTCAGAATTCGAAAAAATTTAAAAAAGAGTGTCCTGAACAGCTTTTTTCTTCCTGCCGCATATGGCATACTCGTCCCCGTCCCAGAAAATGTCCATATCAGGGTATTTCTCCTGAAACTCCTCGATTTTCCTGAGGATATCTGCAAGCGTTATGCTCGGGTCGTTTCGGTCAACCGGCAGAAGTACTTCCTTTTTTTCCATAGTGTTCCAGCCTTCTTATAAACTTTTATCATAAATACTTTGCCATCCTCTTCAGCACTCCGTCCGTCCTCTCGAAGTCTATCACCGCTACCAGAGAGCGGGTGTTTTTGGATATATCAATCAGCTTCTTCGCCATGTAATCCTCTCTGACCCTTTCTACGGCCATGAGACCCTTGGATTTGTTTATGTAACGGTCCCATTTGATTACGAAATCCTCGACATTTTCCACCTTGAAAGCTTTCCTCTCCGCTCTTCTTTCCCTCATCATATGAGAGATAAAGTCCTTCTTCGAAACATTCGAGATATACACATCGGCGAAGGCATCATCATCCATGTCAAGAGGGATGAGGGGTATACCAATCTCTTTCGTTATCTTGACGGTCTCGACATACGACGGCGCCGGTGCCCGCACCTCATCAAAGTTCTTCAGGTTAGCGAGATACGCTTCTTCATAACCATAGAGTGAGAATTCGAACTCACCCTTTTCTATGTATTCCCTCAGTCCCTTGAGTTCCTCGGGGGAAATGGAGATGGCGCTCTTCTCTGGCATAAGTTTTTGTATTTCTCTTTTAATGCCCTCTCCCTCTGAAACCAGACCTTTTATGGCCCCCAGAATAACGATATTCTCCTTTTTTATCACTTTCATTCCTTTTTCCTTTCCTGTATAAGAAGCATGAGCTCCTCGAACGAAGCTTTTTTCAGCTCTTCCATAGTGATTACGGGCACCCCCATGATTTCTTTCCGTTTCACCTCTTTTCTTATGAATATGACAGCATCCTGTTCCGCTATATCGGAAACCTCTTTCACAATCTCGGCTCTTTTCACCATGGTTCTGTTGTACTCGCCCATGTTCGTAAGAAGGACCTCTCTTTCTCTTTCCGTAAGAGCGTCGAACGGGCATTTTATAGTTGGAAAGACATTGTAACCGAGCAAATCGAGGAATTCGATGACCTTTCGGTCAAACTCGTCCATTATCTCCAAGTCTTCCAGATCTCTTCTTTCTTCGTTGCTGTATGCGAAAGGGTCCAGAGGCTCTATCAGAGGTATCCGAAGGAACTCCTCCAGAGATATGGCCACCCTGACCTCGGCGCTCATACCCTCCTCATACATCTGTATGGCTTTTCTGGAAACCCCTGCGATGGATGCAAGCTCTCCCAAGGAAATCCCTCTTTCGGCTCTGGCTCTGGCAAGAAGTTCTCCGTCAATCTTTGTGTAAAAACCGCCGGGTGCAGCGAAAATCAGAGGAGCCTCGCCCTCTTTGAGATACTCTTCAAGTGTGCCGTAGGAGATTATCGGGACGCCCATTCTGCTGTAAATCACGCCGTCTTCGAGAGCTCCCGCACTGCTTTTTTCCGCAATTACAAGAGGCGCTCCCTCAAGCACATCAGAAAGTAGCTTCATCTCTTCGGTGTTTTCATGCGTGAGAGCATCCACATTCTGAAGGACCTTTATTATCAGGAGAGTACTGTCTCTTCTTGCCACTATATCAAAGCTTATTCTTTTAAGCCGATGCATTCTGGAGACATAGAACCCGGCCTTCGACAGCAGGTTCCTTGCTTCTTCCACGAGTTTCCATTTGTCCATAACAATATTTTGTATGCCTGTTCTTCTATAAGTAGTTTTCGACGCACTTCAGCATCTGTAGAGTACGGAAATTATTTCGCCCAAAACTTTTTACTCTCCACGCAATCCCACAAACGGTGAAATCATGCCGCAATTCGATGAGATTATAGGTGAAAAGGAGCGCTCCAAGCTCGAAGCGCTGAACAACCCGAGAATAACGGAATTCGTGAGAAAGTATGCGGAACTCATGGAGCCGGCCAGCGTATTCGTCTGCACGGACTCGAAGGAGGATTACGAGCACATAAGGCAGAGAGCGCTGAAAGAGGGCGAGGAACACAGGCTCAACGACCATGAGAACCATACGGTGCATTTCGACAATTACTACGACCAAGCAAGGGACAAGGAGCGCACGGCCATACTCACCGAGAACGGCGAAAAAATACCGTTCATAAGGACAAAGGACAGAAACAAGGGTCTGGAAGAGATTCACGAACTGATGAAAGGCATGATGAGGGGACGGGAGATGATAGTGGCCTTCTTTTCCTTGGGCCCGAAGGAATCGCCGTTCAGCATACTCGGGGTTCAGATAACCGATTCTCCCTATGTCGCGCACAGCGAGCACATGCTTTACCGCACGGCCTATGATGAGTTCAGAAGGCTGGGTGAAAATGCGGACTTCTTCAAGTTCGTGCATTCCGAAGGAGAGCTGGACGAAAGAAGCACATCGAAAAATCTGGACAAAAGGAGGATATACATAGACCTCGAAGATGAAATCGTCTACACGCTGAACACTCAGTACGGTGGGAACACCATAGGCCTGAAAAAGCCCGCGTTCCGCCTGACGATAGCGAAGGCGGCGAGGGAGAACTGGCTCTCGGAGCACATGTTCCTCATGGGCGTGAACGGGCCGAACGGAAGGGTGAGCTATTTCACCGGCGCATTCCCCTCGATGTGCGGCAAGACATCCACCTGCATGGTCGGGGGCGAAAGGCTCGTCGGAGATGACCTCTCGTTCATAAGGGACATAGACGGCGAGGCAAGGGCTGTTAACGTGGAAAACGGTGTTTTCGGCATAATACAGGGCATAAATCCCGAGGATGACCCGGAGATATGGAAGGCCCTGCACTCCGACAGCGAGGTCATATTCTCCAACATACTCATAAAGGACGGAATTCCCTACTGGACCGGTATGCCCGGCGAGATTCCCGAAGAAGGCGAGAACCACAGCGGCGAGTGGTGGAAGGGAAAGAAGGATTCGGAAGGCAACGAGATACCGCCGAGCCACAAGAACGCGAGGTTCACCGTCAGAATAGAGGACTTCGAGAATCTCGATAAAGGAGTTATACAGGCAAGTGAGGGTGCCAGGCTGAGCGGAATGATATTCGGAGGAAGGGATGCCGACACATGGCCGCCTGTATGTGAGTCCTTCGACTGGAAGCACGGCGTTATAAACAAGGGCGCATCGGTGGAATCCGAAACT
>WALJ01000068.1 GCA_015522885.1 Thermoplasmata archaeon | reverse complement strand
CCCAGATTTGAGGAGATAATAAGGGCCGTTCTCAGAGGTGATTATGAGAAGGTGGGCTCGTGGTGGAACCGTAAGGGGGATGAAATAGACATTGTTGCCATAAATGAGAGGAAAAAAGAAATTCTCTTCGGAGAGGTCAAGTGGACGAATCGGCCGGTCGGTTGGAATCTCGTGCAGGAACTGATGGAGAAGAAGGAACTGGTGCAGTGGAACAATGAAAAAAGAAAGGAGAAGTTCCTTGTGGTGTCCAAGTCGGGATTTACCAAGAAGTGCATGGGAAGGATGGATAAAGAGGGCATAATGCACTGGGACATTAAAGAGGTCGAATCACGCCTCTAATCCCTGTCAACTGTAGGTGACCTCCCGGCAGAGAAGGTTTGAAGTGCGGCTTGGTTTATGAAATAACGCCTCGAAAGCAGCCCCTCCGACAGAAACCGTTAAATACATAATCGTGATTTGCCTAATCATGATTCGGTTTGTAGATCGGGAAGAAGAACTGGCCCTGCTGCATTCTCAGATAGAGAGGAAAAGAGCCGGTTTCGTGGTGATATACGGGAGAAGAAGAACGGGAAAAACAGAACTGGCCCTTCGGCTGCTTGAGGAACGCCCCGGCATATACTACCTTGCCGGCAGAAGGAGCTATATCGAGAATATCAGGGCCTTTCAGGGTGCGGCGGCCGAGTTTCTTGGAGATGAACTTCTCGGAATGGCGGATTTCAAAGGATGGACGGATGCCTTCGCCTACATCTCAAAAAATCTCAGAGACGGCAGTGTCATAGTCATAGATGAGTTTCCTTACCTGCTGGAAAAGGGTGTCCTTGAGGAGTTTCAGAGGGTGTGGGACACCATACTGTCGAAAAGAAACCTGCTGTTCATACTCATAGGCTCCTCTGTCTCCATGATGGAGAAGAGCGTTCTCTCCTACAACTCTCCCCTGTACGGCAGGCGAACGGCACAAATCCGGCTGGAACCCCTGAAGTTCAGGTACATGCGGGAGTTCTTTCCTTCCTATTCCTTTGAAGAACTTCTCGAGGTCTATTCGGTCCTTGACGGCATCCCTCAGTACATCAACCTTTTCTCAGATGAGATAAGCTTCAGGGAAAATATGCTGGAGAACTATCTCAGAAAAGGCTCGCCTTTATACGAGGATGCGGAGATTCTTTTAAAGGACGAACTGAGGGAGGTGAGGAGATATTTCGGAATTCTTGAAGCCATCGCCCGCGGAAAGCGAGGGTTTACAGAGATAAAGAACGAACTGGGGATGGAGAGCAACACCCTTTCCAGATACCTGAATATCCTGCTCGGCCTCGGCTTTCTTAAAGAAGACCTGCCTGTTCTGGAGAGAAAGAAACTGAAGAGATACAGAATCTCAGACAACTACTTCTCCTTCTGGTTCAGGTACATCTACCCGAACAGGTGGATGGTGGAAGCGGGGAAGGGTGAGAGGCTGATGGAATACATAGAAGAAAGCCTTAACCAGTATCTGGCACAGGTGTTCGAAGAGGTGGTAAGGGAAATTGTGACAGAACAGACGGATTACGGAAGGGCCGGTCAGTGGTGGAACAGAAAAGGGGATGAAATAGACATTGTCGCACTGAACGAGAGGAAAAAGGAGATACTGTTCGGGGAGGTCAAATGGACGAATCGGCCGGTTGGCTGGAATCTCGTGGAGGAACTGATGAAGAAAAAAGAGCTTGTGCAGTGGAACAACGAAAAAAGAAAGGAAAAGTTCCTTGTAGTTTCGAAGTCTGGGTTTACCAAGAAGTGCATGGAGAGGATGGAGAGTGAAGGGATAATGCAATGGGACATTAAAGAGGTCGAATCACGCCTCTAATTCCTTTCAACTCTCAGAGCTCCCATCCCCTGTGAGTTCCTGCTGCCGATTCCCGTGTCCCACAGAAACCTGAGGACTTCCGGTTCCCCTTCCGCATCAAACACGGCCATGGAGGCCCTCCACCAGTTCCCCGCAATGTTTATTCGTTTCGAGCGGAACGAGAGTATACCCCCTATTTTGAAATCTATCTTCGTCTCCTTTCCCTTGTACATCGAGTACTTCTTCCCGGTGTTCTCCACCAAACGCTCCCTCCACCCCTCATCCGTCGCCATGAGGTCACGGCGTGGGGAATTACCATCATCAATGTATATTGGAGAAAGACTCCTGAATCGCACGGTGCGGCCAAACTCGGGCGTCTTCATAATTTCTATCCCCTCTATGTCGAATTTCTGGCCGAGTATTTCAAGTTCTCCCGTGGCAAGCATACCGGAGATGGTGGACTCAAGAATTCTGGAATCCGGAGATGAGAAGAGGAAAGAGGCATGAGTTCCCTGCCTGAGTTCTATCCTGTCACCCTTAACTCCTGCCCGTGGGACTTGTAGGTACGAAAAATTAAAGAATTTGAAGGTTTCCGAATGATGCAATTCAGAGGAGAGGTCCGGATTTGCCTCCTTTATGAAGCGGTAAAGCGCAGAAGAGAGGGCGTGCTGGTAGTTAATGGAAAAACTGCTGCTGTTGCTGGCCCTGAGACGCACCATGCTCTTCACGGTTCTCCAATGGAAGAGAGATATAAAGGGTTTGCTCCACAGGACATCCCGCATCAGTTCATCTATCATTAAAGAGTATTTTGCCCACATTTTTTCATCATCAAAAATACCTGCGGTACCTGAGATACCTTTTCATCTCTTTATACACGGCTCAAAAGACCGCTCGGGCCAAAAAAGTACCTAAAATTAAGGGCATACTCGCATTTTTCAGTCAATTTTGATCTGGCACGGACATTTTTTCGGTCGTTTCAAGGGGGGTTT
>WALJ01000067.1 GCA_015522885.1 Thermoplasmata archaeon | reverse complement strand
CCCAGCAATGAGGGGCGAGGCGTGATAGGAAAGTGCCCGATGTGCGGCGGCAATCTGGTGATAAGAAGGTCCAGAAGAGGCAAGAGATTCGTAGGCTGTTCGAATTATCCGGCATGCGGCAACACATATCCCCTGCCGCAGAGGGGAAAGCTGGAATTCTCGGACGAGGCCTGTCCGCACTGCGGCGCTCCCATAGTCACAGTCATAACAAAGGGAAAGAGACCGTGGACTTTTTGCATAAATCCGCTGTGCCCGGGAAAGGAGAAGAAAAACGAGGACAGAGGAAAAGCGAAGGGAAATAAAAAGAAATCCGTGAAGAAAAAGGATTAATCCACCCTGAACCTCAATATTCCCGCTATTCCGCTGAAGGCCCGGTACAGAAGTTCGCCTTCCTCCGACTCCCTTGATATGAGCATTATCTTCGTTCCCATGCTCTCCGCAAGCTCGTAGAAGTACTCGACTATGTCCTTTTCTTCGATTATCGTTATGTTGGTCGAACCGCATTTCGGACACTTCAGGCCCTCTCTTTTCCCGCTCTTCTCCCCTTCGTAACCGCAGGACTCGCACCTGAAATGCATCCAGTCCCTGTTAAGCCCTTCCGAGACGAGAAGAACGTCCACGGCACCGAGCATCAAAGCTCTTATGACATCCTTTTCACCGTATACCGCAAGCCCACCGTCGGGTTTCTTTATCTCCTTCATGAGGCGCTCCACAATCCTCTTTTCCTTTATGACGTCGAGATTGGAGAGAGCATCCTGTGCCTTTTCCACCAGCTCCCTGAGTCCGTACTCATTTGTGTATCCCGTATCGAAGAGGTCTATCACCTTCTTTTTCAGTTCGTGGTGCAGGTAGTCCTTCTTGGCAAAGAACTCCTTGGTGGAACCGGGGCCACCTATAAGTATGCCCTCGAGCTCCGGTTCGGACAGAAAGGCCTCGTTGGCTATGTTCCCGACCTTGGTGAAGTATTCGTGGGCTGCGATTTCTATGAGCCTCTCGAACCTGACCGACGACTGCCCCCCCTGATGGTGCTTGCTGGGAACCCTTGATTCTATGTGCTTTATAACCATTATCCGCTTGCCTTTAAGAAGCCCTATGGTCGCCTCGCTTCTGTCCACAACGATGAGCCCGTAGGAGCTTTTGTCGGTTATCATGTCTTCGAGGGGTTCCAGATAGAATTTCGAGTCGCATCTGTAAAGAAAGGTGCTTATTGGTTCCGGCGGTTCTATAATCTTCGCGATCATCTCTGTCTGGTCCGCGCCTTTCGCCACATGACCCACAAAGAACACCACTCCGTTCTCAGGCGGCTTTCTGAATGCCCTCAGCCTGCTCATTATGGATTCTATGGCCGATGTCACATTCTTCATGGTGCTCTTCGATTTTATGTTCGAACTCTGCGAGTACTCATCCCTCAGATACGCAACGACATCCGAAATCTGCTTTCCGGGGGGTACGTAAAGGGAAATGAGTTCCGTGGCTCTCCCGCTGTACTTCCTGAGGTCCTGGAGCGCTCTTTTGAACTCGTATTTTGCAAGTGCGAGGTCTTTTCCGGAATTATCGGCCATTGAATGGCGAGAATGCCCCGTGTTTATGTATGTTTTGGGTGGCTATATTCCGAGATATTTCAGTATTCCCTTTGCAGCCTTCTTTCCGTCCGCAACGGCGCTTATTATATCCTTTGTACGGTTAACAGCATCTCCGCCTGCGAATACGCCCTCTATACTTGTCATTCCCTTTGCGTCGACCTTTATGTCGTTCCAGTCCATCTCAAGTTTATTTTTTATTTCTTCTGGAAGGAATGAAAAGTCTATCTTCTGGCCGGTGGCCTCGATTATCGTGTCCGCTTCAACGAAGTACTCTTTGTCCTTTATCGGAACAGGCTTCGCTCTTCCTCCGCCTTCCTGCTCGACCATCCGATTCTTCCAGTACTTCATTCCCTTCAGTCTTCCGTTCTCGACCACATACTCGAAGGGCGTAACCGTCCAGACGAATTCGACACCTTCCGCGGCTGTCTCCTCGTATTCTTCTTCGGCATTGCTCGTGCCGGCGCTCGGCCTGTCCTCGAATCTCCTTCTGTAATAGACAGAGACCTTCTTTGCACCGAGCCTGAGAGCGGTCCTCGAGGCATCCATTGCAGTGAAGCCACCCCCTATGACTATGACCTTTTCACCGACATCAATCTTTTCGCCGAGCGCAACTCTTCGGAGGAAGTCGATGGCGTGCATGACCCTGTCGGTCCTGTCGGCCCCGGTCGTTCCGGTCGTCCTCGGTTTGTGGTTTCCGGCACCGATGAACACGGCATCGTACTTCTTCATAAGTTCCTCGAAACCGATGCTCTTTCCGACCTCCATGCCGTACTTTATCTCGACACCCAGAGACTTTATGAAATCAACTTCCTTGTTTATGAGGTCCATGGATAGCCTGTATCTGGGTATTCCGAGGGCCATCATCCCGCCCGGAATCTTATGCTTTTCATATATGTCAACATGCACTCCGTTAAGAGCGAGATAATATCCGATTGTAAGGCTCGCAGGCCCTGCACCTATGGCAACTACCCTCTTTCCGGTGTCCGCTTTCTTATTTATCTTTACATCTCTGGTATAATCAGAGTTCTCCGCGATGTACCTTTTTACATGCCTTATCGCCACGGCTTCTCCTCTGTTGTGGAAGACACAGGCATCTTCGCATCTATGAGTGCAGACAGTACCGCATATCTGTGGAAGAGGCAGGTCTCTAAAGATTATATTTATCCCTTTTTCCCTCTCTCCGTCTGCCATGGCTCTCACATACCCGGGAATATTGACTCTGGCAGGGCAAGCGGGGACACAGAGACCACATGCCAGGCACCTGTCAGCTTCGGCCATGACCTCCTCTATAGTATAAGGAATCGTGTACATCTCGAAGTCTTTCTTTCTCTCTTTGGGGTCTCTCTGCTTTACCGGAACCCTCTTGAGTTTATTTATGGTGCCGGGTACCGCCATATCACTTCCTCCTCAGGTCCTTTGTATCCAGAACGAAGTCCGGCGTCTCATGCACCACCTTAGAATCAGGGATGAACACGAAGCTCTCTTTTTTATCGTCCACATGTGTAAATGTCTTCACCATCTGAAGCGAGCCTGTGGGGCATACCTCGACACAGAGGGCACAGAAACAGCACCTTCCATAGTCAATCTGCGGCCTTAATGGCATGGAACCGGGCTCTTTTTTCGCATATTCCGGGAAGGGCACCATCTTTATGGCATTGTCAGGGCATATTCTTGAACAGTTACCGCAGCCTATGCACTTCTCAAGGTCGTTCGTATGGAATCCCCTGTACCTTTCAGCCGGTGGTTTTACGACCTTCGGTATCTGAACAGTATGCGGCTTCTTTCCGAGCTGTTTCAGGGCTCTGAACGGTGAGAACAGGCTTCCTTCTCTCTTTATCGTCATGATATCACCTATCTATATCCGGCGGACACACATCCAGACTGAACATCAGGGCCGCAACATCTGCGAGCCTCTGACCGACAATCATCTCTTCATATACCTGCACTCCGTGGCTTATGGACGGCCCCCGGACCTGCATTCTGTAGGGGCTTATGCCCCCGTCGCTGACAACATAGTATCCCAGTTCTCCTTTGGAACTTTCTACCGCCGCATAAGCTTCGCCCCGAGGAATCTTCCAGTGCAATGCGTTCGGTATGAGCCTCACATTTCCCCGGGGCATGCTCCTCAGCTTCTTCGTTATCTGTCTCACAAGATCTATGCTTTGCTGGAACTCGAGTCTCCTCTGCATTACCCTTGCATAGCTGTCTCCTTCATCCTGTGTAATCAGCTCAAAATCGAGGTCCGGATATGCCGCATAAGGGTCATCTTTCCTCACATCTATGGCCCATCCCGTAGCCCTCGCATTCGGGCCCGTTACTTCCATTTTCTCGGCGTAGCTCTTTTTCATAACCGCCACATCCTGAGACCTTTTCAAGAAGACCATATTGTTGAAGTAGAGCTTATCGTATTCCTTCAGCCTTTTTTCAAGGTAGTCCATGACCTTGTCCACTCGATCCTCAAACCCCTCTGGAGTGTCCCATCTGGGGCCTCCGGGAAAGTTGAAGATGTGATAGACTCTCGCACCCGTGAGTTCTTCATAGAGGTCGAGAAGATAATCTCTGTCTCCGATAGCCCACTGTGCAATCGTATAAAGACCTATTGAACCGCCATATCCTGCAAAGTAAAAGAGATATGCGCTCAGCCTCGACATCTCAAGGGTAAGTGCTCTGATGTACTTTCCTCTCTCGGGAACTTCGATGCCAGCGAGCCTCTCCACTGCCATGGAATAACCTGTCTCGCTGTGGTCTGCATCCGGAACACATATACGGCATATGAGCGGAGGCCCCTGCATCCAGTGCCTCATTTCCATGAGTTTCTCGAATCCCCTGTGGAGGAAACCGGGTATCGCCTGAGCCTTTACCACAGTGTCTCCGTCTATCTTAACCCTCACGCTGAAATTACCGGTTATTCCCGGGTGCTGGGGTCCGAAGAAAAGATCCACCTCTTTCACTGCTCTCCCCCCTCGGCAAAGGGTATGCTGTCATACTTATCTTTAACATATTTCCTGGAATCGAAGTCCTTTCTCATTGGAGGCAAATTCTTCCAGTCCTCAAGTATGAAAGGAGTCAGGTTGGGATTTTTCCTGAAGACAATCCCCATCATCTCATGCGCTTCCCTCTCATGTGTCATTGCAATCGGCCAGAGGTCCATGAATGTTATGTACTCAGGCTTATCCCTTGGAATTCTCACTTTAAGGAAGGCTCTCATCTTCATTTTGTATGAGAACAGGTTGTAAACAAGCTCAAACTCATTCTCCTTTATCCAGTCCACATACTCCACGGCAACCAGATGAGCGAATCCCATCTTCTTCAAGTAAGCGGCGGCATCATGGCCTTTCTCCGCAGGCACTTTCACCGCAATCTGTCCCTTTCTGAGCACCTCAACATCGGCGCCTGGAAACTTTGCAATCCTTTCCGCAATTTCCTGCTCGGACATCACCACCACTTCCTGAATATCTTCTCCTGATTGGCTTTGTAGGGCTCATAATATTTTTTGTATCTCATGTATCCGTCTGCCGTGCCGTCCTGTATCATATCCATGAGGTCTTCGAAGGCCCTGACTATTGACTGGGGTCTCGGCATACATCCGGCTATATAGAGGTCAATGGGGATGTACTTGTCCAGATGGTTTATAGTCGCATAGGAATCCCAGTAAGGCCCTCCGTTTATGGGGCACGAGCCGAAAGCAATCACATATTTCGGGTCTGGCATCTGCTCGTAGGTTCTGATTATCCTTTTGAGGGTCTTTATGTTCACATATCCCGTTATCAGAAGGACATCGGACTGCCTCGGAGTGACCATAGGGTGCATACCGAACCTTTCCATATCGTATCTGGATGTCATAAGGGGGGCGAGTTCAATCCCACCGCATCCCGTACAGTAGTGTACCATCCAGAGGGAGCGCTTCGTGGCCCATCTCTTAACGGTTCCGAAGGAGCGCATCTCCATATTTTCATTCTTTTCAACCTGAACGCCCATGTCTTCGGAAACAATCTTTTCATCATCTACCAAACACTCACCCCCAGAGCATAAGCAAGACCGATTATGGCTATTATTGTCGGCCATTTCCAGTAGAACACAAAGGCCTGGTCTATTCTATATCTGGGCATTATGGCATTGACGAGAACAGCAAGGGTATAGAGAGCAAACACGAGGAGAACCCAGAACAGAAAGTTGAATACCTGCCAGATGATGCCGGGCTGGTGGAATAGCAATCCCCCTCCGAGGAATATGTCTATGAAAAGTCCCGCTTCAACGAACATGCCTATCGAATGAGCCACCATCAGCATACCGAGATACTTTCCTCCGTATTCTACAATAGGTCCGGTAGCCACTTCGGCCGGTGCTATAGGCTGGTCAAAAGGCTTCTTTCCGAATTGAGCCTGAAGTGCCATGTCTGCCACAAGAGCGGATAACGGAAGTATAATCAAAGCCCACATACCGCTCTGCATACCAACTATTTCGGCCAGAGATGTCGTATGGTAGTACACCATGACTGCGAGGACCGAGATTACAAAAGGCATCTCATAGGCCATCATAAGGGTCAGTCCTCTCATCACTCCTATGCCTGCATTCGGATTTCCGGATGCGCCTGCTCCCAGAGCCATTCCAAGGCCGGATATCACAAGGAGATACATGACAACTATCAGGTCTCCGTCCATACTCAGAAGCCGGAATCCACCCATGGGTATAAAGAGCATGGTGGTAAGCATGCCTACTATTGCAAATATCGGGCCTATATCGAAGACCCAGTTGTGGCCAATGTTCTCTCTCTTTGAGAACAGTTTCATGACATCTATGAACTGCTGATAGAAAGGCGGGCCTATACGGTTCTGTACCCTTGCGGTTATCTTCCTCTGAATACCCATAAAAAGAAGCCCCATAAAGCTCACGAAGACCGGCATGAATATCAAAACAAGTATTTCCGCAATCATAGCCACCACCATCCTGCAAGTATCATCACTGCCAGAAACACCATCACATAATAGACATAGTGCTGCACATCTCCGGTGTAAATTCGCCTTATTCCCTCGGATATGAGCTCATAACCGCTTCCGAACGCATCGTAGAGCCTTTCCAGCCTATTCCTCAGATACGGTGCGAATATCCTTTCCAGAGGCCTGTAAAAGTTCATCGAATAATGAAGATAAAGATCGACATGATGCTCGGGAACCTCTCCCGCCATGTATGTATCTGTCTGCCCGACTTTTCTGGATTTCTTCGCAATAAAGAAAAGCGCCAGAGCAACGAGGAGCGCCAGAGTTATTACGGTCATCACCGTGAATGCGTTGTATGCTCCGAAATTGGCTCCCAGATACACCGAATAGGTGGAAACATTCAGGGCCGGAATTCCCAGATATGATTCTACAGATGCTATGATGCCGAGAGGTATCCCGGGAGCTATTCCGAAGAGAACCAGCAGACCTGCGAAGAAGAGCATGGGAATCGTTATCAGGGGAGACGGGTCCTTTGCGCCTTTCAGTCTCTCCGGCAGCTGTCCCAGAAATGCGGACTGAAGTATCCTGAACGAATAAAGGAAGGCTCCCACGCTTGCTATGAAAGCCAGAGGAGCGATGAGCACGAACTTCTTGTCTATAGCCGCTTCATAAAGCAGCCACTTCGAGCCGAATCCACCGGTCATAGGAATACCCGCCAGAGCGAATATCGCTATGAGCATTGTGAGGAATGTTATCGGCATCTTCGTTCCGAGTCCGCCCATGTCGCTGAGCTTTCTTGAGCCGGTTGTGTATATCAGAACACCTGCGCCCATGAACAGCGTTGTCTTGAATATCGCATGGTTGAGCGCATGATAAAGCCCTCCGGCAACGCCGATGGATGTCCCTATACCTATTCCCATCATCACATATCCGAGCTGACTTATGCTCGAATACGCCAGAAGTTTCTTTATGTCGTCCTGAGCGATTGCATATAGGGTCGCTATAACCGCAGTTATGGAGCCGAGGAGCGCGATTATGTACCCGAAATCCGAGATTCCTCTGAATGTCCCCATCTTTGCGAGAGCAGGCAGTCCGACTATCCCGTACATGAAGAGCGTGAAACCGTAGGGACCGAGTTTTGATAGAGCACCGGAGAACACAGGAGTAAAGCTGTCGGGAGCTTCGGAGTATGCGGGTGGTGCCCATACATAGAACGGTGCTAGAGCGGCTTTGACGGCAAAACCTATCCCGAGCATGCTCAATGTTATGAGGAGAAACATCGGGTCGGCACCGCCCATCACGGATGCGAGCCCGGAGAACTCGAGGGTTCCGAAGCGGGTATATATCATGGTCATTCCTATCAGTATGGAATATGCTCCCGCCGTGCTTATTATCATGTAGTTGAGCGCTCCCTTTTCAGCCCTCTTTCCTGCAAGGGTTGTGAGCAGATAGGAAGCGAGCGTCATTATCTCCCAGAATATGAAGAACGAGAGCATGTCTCCCGAGAAGACAACGCCGAGCATAGCACCCATGAGCAGGAGGTTTAGGCCGTAGAACGCATTGTCCTTCTCCGTATTCTTTCCGAATCCTGCGGAATACACTATTGTAAGAGCGGAAACCATCGAAATCATCAGCGCAAAGAACCATGAGAGCGCGTTTATCGAGAGAACGAAGCGAAATCCCATAGGGCTTGCCGAGGGTCGCCAGTATGTCAGCACATCCCTGCTGCCTGAGAGAAATACCAGAAAAGCGACGAAGACAGAGAATATTATCGCAAATGTCGTTCTGAGAGCCGAGGAAACTTTGCCTGCGAAATATGTGAGAAGAGCGCCTATGAACAGCAGAGATATCATCCATTCCGGTCTCAGCATCGGATTGAGAAATTCGAGCATTTATGCACCTCCTATCGCTTTGAGAAGCTCTCCGGCCGCTGGTCCCAGTATCCTGAAGAATGCCTGCGGATATATGCCCATGACAATCACTATTGCCGCAAGAACCATCATGGAGATTATACTGGCATTCGATGCCTTTTTCACCTCGCTATCTCCCGGTTCCCTCATCCATATCCTCTGCACGACCCTCAGGAAATAAACGAGTTCTATGACGCTGGCCGAGAGTATCAATATGGCAATCAGCATGTAACCCGCATCCATCGATGCGTAGATTATCACTATCTTCGATATGAAGCCCCCGAAGAACGGGAGGCCCATTATTGAAAAGGCGCCTATCGTGAAGAGAATCGAGTTGACCGGCATCTTCTTTCCCATTCCGTCCAGAGCCCCTATGTTTCTCGTGCCCAGCGAAAGGATGAATGCGCCTGCGGACATGAAGAGGAGGGTCTTGGCAAAGGCATGGTTCAGCAGGGCATAAAGGCCCCCGACAAGGCTCAACTGGGTGCCCATTCCGAATGCCGTTATTATCAACCCCATCTGACCTATGGAGGAGTATGCTAACATCCTTTTCAGGTCAGTCTGTCTGAGAGCGGCGGACTCGCCGATTATCAGGGTGATTATCCCGAAGACCAGCATGATTCCGAGGCCCGTGGAACTTGCGTATATTGAGAATATCACCCTTGCAAGTGCATAGAAACCGGCTTTGACAACTATTCCGGCAAAGACAGCGCTCACCGGATGGCTTGCACCGGTATATGCGTCGGGCGTCCAGCCGTTAAGGGGAAACATCTCCGCTTCCACGCCGAGGCCTGTTATAATGAACATCATGGAAATAGCAACGGTTCTCGGGTCGGCATGGGGGATTCTCGAAGAAAGGTCTGCCATGTTAAGCGTGCCGGTAACGCTGTAAAGAAGTGCTATTCCGATAAGGAAAAATGCGGAGCTCAGGGAGCCTATTATCATGTATTTTATCGTGGCTTCCATTGCCTCCTTCTCATCCTTTCCCTTGCTGTATGCCAGAAGAGAAAAAGATGCTATAGCGGTTATCTCCGTGAACACGAATAGATTGAACAGATCGCCTGTGAGCACCATCCCCGTGGCTCCCGCAGTCAGAAGGAGATAGAGCATGTAGAACTTCTCCTTGTCTCCGCCCTCGATGTACTCCGGCAGATATATCCATGTGAGTATGGAGACCGTGGATATGAGGAGCGCGAGCATCGCACCCAACGGCCCGGCATAGAGCACTATACCGAAAGGAGGCTTCCATCCGCCCAAGTAAGACACGACAGGGGATTTAAGGGCCGCATCCAGAAGCAGCATGGAAAGAATGAGATTGAAAAGTATCGTTCCGCCTGCGAGATATCTCGGAAATTTCCGGTTTATGAATGTGGATACGGGTATCAGAAATGCGATAAAAAGCGGAACGCCTATCATAAGAGTCGGGTCTATTACCATTTCAAATCCCTCACTTCTGATGAGTTGAGCGTCTTATAGTGCTTGTAAACCCTTATCACAACGGAAAGGGCGAGGGCTGTCACCGAGACGCCTATGACTATGTTCGTCAGCACAAGAGCCTGAGGAAGCGGGTCCACCACATTCGAGGGCGACACCCCGGGCTGGATTATCGGAGCGGTCTTTCCGTTTATGTATCCTATGGAAATCAGCAGGAGATTCACGCCGCTGTCTATTACGCTGAGGCCCAGTATCATCTTTATCAGGTTCTTCTTCACCATCAGCATATAGATTCCGATGGCTATCAGAGCGGCGGAAGCGAAGTAGAACATCATGCCTCCACCCCCATCATCCTGTCGATTATCCCCGTCAGCTCCGCTCCGACCTTTATTCCTATGGCAATGTAGATTATCGGAAGTATGCCGGCGCTTATCAGCTCTCCGGGGGTTCCGTTCGGCAGTATGTTGAGCAGAAAATAGCCTCCGAGAAGCAACCCCATTATTCCGAGGCCGGCGAAAATCATGCCCGAAGCGCTCTCCATCTTTGTAAATCCCACATGGTCTATGGAATATCTTGTATCCGAGATGTACTTGAAGACAAAAGCGGTGGCTATAACGGCACCTCCCTGAAATCCTCCGCCGGGTGTGAGATGCCCGTGTACGAAGATGTACGCCCCGAAGAGGAGCATCATCGGAAATAGGAGTTTTGAGCCGGTTTTTACTATGAGGCTGGCCTCCACCTTATTCTTTCTTACCGGATGCTTACGGGTATAGAGAGCCGCACCGACACCTGTCGCCGCTACGAACAGGACGGTAACCTCTCCGAGGGTATCGAAGCCCCTGTAATTCAGAACGACAGCGGTAACCAGATTTGCGGAGCCGGTTTCATCCACGCCTTTGTAGATGTATCTATGGGAAACCACCGTCTCGTCATCTCCGAAAGGTGCCGTTTCCGAGAGAACCATGAATAAGGATGTTATCACGACTGCCAGAATGATTATTGATACAAGCCTTTTAATCATGTTCATACCTCTCTGTTTTCTTTATTGCGAGAACAAACACGGCGGTCGTCAGCCCCGCACCTATGGCCGCTTCCGCCATTGCGACATCCGGGGCCTGCAGTACATAGAAAAGCATGGAAACTATTAGGCTCACGGCCATTACAGCCACCACCGCATACATCAGGTCCCCTGTTTCCGCCGCATAAACGGAAAAGATTATCATGGCGATTACAAGAAATCCCACGGCAACCTCTATCACGCTTTCCCCTCCTTTTTCTCCTTCAGATACGGCCCGTATTTGTCCACCACACTCCCCTTCCAGAGCTTCACACCCCTTCTGTAGCTCGCCCTTGCAAGAGCATGGCTGCTTATTGGATTGGTCAACAGTATGAATACGGCTATTAT
>WALJ01000066.1 GCA_015522885.1 Thermoplasmata archaeon | reverse complement strand
TGACCATAGACGAACTCGCTGAAGAAACATCTCTCAGCCGCTCTTCCGTCTCTACATCACTCAGCAAACTCTCCAAGGATTATTTCGTCACCGTCAAGAAGAAGGGGAGGGTCAAATATTTCTCTGCCATGCCATCTTTTCTGGAAAAATTCCTGGAACAGCCCCGGGAACTTTTGGATAAGGAAATCATCCCGCTGAAGGAGATAACCGAAAAACTCGTTAAGAAGGCGGAAACCGACGGACATAGGTCAAAGCTGGAGGAATTGCTCCACGATCTTAACACTCTGGAATGTGTGCTCAATAAGATAATAGAGATGGAAGAAAAGAACACGGGTTGCCTTAAGGAAGACAATGTCAACGAAAAGATATAGATTTAAATATATTTATTTTTATGTATAACTGAAACATACAGATGTCCGAAATGCAGAGACAAAAATACTGTTTTGGCCGGTGGAGCAAAGTCAGGTCGGCGACTATAATCATACGACACAGTACGCTATCCTCAAATCTTTTTAACCCCCTGTCGATTTAGTGTCGATGCCAATCCCTCATGACCGAATGTACCTGAAGTTCCGGCTCTACGGATTTCTGAAGAACCAGAGATTCTTCGACCCTTTTATAATCCTGTTTTTCAGGGAGATGGGGATGTCCTTCCTCGATATCGGTCTGCTCTTTTCCGTCAGGGAGATATCCACCAATATACTGGAGATTCCCACAGGCGTCATAGCCGATTCCTACGGCAGGAGAAGGTCAATGATAGCGGCATTTTCCTCATATCTCATCGCTTTTGCAATATTCTACTTCTTTCCCAACTTCTATGTGTATGCGCTCGCCATGGTCCTTTTCGCATCCGGTGAGGCATTCAGGAGCGGCACGCACAAGGCCATGATACTCGAATATCTCAGAAGAAAGGGGCTGGAGCACATGAAGGTTGACTACTATGGCCATACAAGGGCCGCCTCTCAGTTCGGGTCTGCCGTTTCCTCGCTCATAGCGATAGGCATCGTGTTCTACTACGGCAGTTACCGCCCGGTATTCCTGCTTTCGATGGTTCCCTATGTGTTTGCTCTCTTTCTGATGATGTCCTATCCGAAGTATCTGGACGGAGACATCGAGGAGGTGAAGGGGAACTGGAGTGAAAAGACGAAAAAGCGCTTCTCTGCGACATGGAAGGATTTCAAAGGCATGTTCAGAAGCAGAGAAGCCCTGAAAGCAATATTCAACTCGTCCGTATACGACGGGTTCTTCAAGGCATCCAAGAATTATCTCCAGCCGATACTCAAGGCACAGGCACTGGCCCTCCCGGTTCTCATTTATCTAAGCGGAGAGCAGAGAACCGCAGTAATCGTAGGAATCGTTTACTTCTTCCTTTATCTCATGACAAGTCTGGCATCGAGGAGCGCCGGAAAAGTCTCTGAGAGAGCGAGCTCTCTTACCAACGCCATAAACATCACCTATCTTCTCGGAGCTATCTTTCTCCTTCTTTCGGGGATTTCCACATATTATGGTGTCTATGCTGCAGCCATCCTCTCTTTCATAGCCCTTTATATACTCCAGAACCTGAGAAGGCCCATGAATGTCGGATACATCAGCGACAACATATCGCACAGAACAATGGCCTCGGGTCTGAGTGTGGAATCCCAGATAAAAACCATAATAATGGCGGTGTTGGCCCCGGTGATAGGCTACCTTGCGGATATCTACGGTATAGGCATCGCACTCACGGCAATATCTCTGATATTCTTGGCTCTGCTTCCGGTTATCAGGGTTTCAGATAAAAATAAGAGGTAATGGGTTATTTTTCTTTCATCTCTTTTCCCAGTTTCATCGCAGCATACATTATGGCATTCATGTTTTTCTGCAGGTGAATGAGCGAACTCTTGCTGCCGTCCCAGTTCTTTATGGCATCTTCATCCTCTTTTTCAATCATACCGATGCCTTTTTTCAGCAGTTTCCCTATCAATCTGTGAACATCACCGGATACCATCATTCCGATCGCAACGAGCTTGCCTTTCTGAATGAGAAGAATTTTTCCTTCTTTCGGAACCTTTATGAGAACTCCGGGAGAAAACCTGTCATTTTTTACGAGATTCTTGACGAGATTGAGTTTCTCCATCAGATTCTTCTTGTCAATTTTCCCTTTTCTTGCTGTTTTGTGGCCGAGGAATTTTCCGTTTGCCGAGAATACAAAGATATCATTTATTTCCATCGGATGTTTGCTCTTTTGTTCCTCTTCCGTAACCTTTATTTTTTTGACCGCTCTGGGCCTCTCATCTATCATCTCTACGAATTCGGCAAGAGCATAGCTCTCTTTGAACTCCCTCCGAAGGTCCTTTATGTCATCTTCTATCTTCTCGACTTCGTCAATGTTCTTCAGTCTTGCCTTAATCTCCTCGATTCTCTCTTTGAGCTCTTCCACGGACATCATGGAATCCAGCTCTGATTCGAGGTCCTTGACATATATCATCTTCTTTATCTTATCAAACTGTTTCTCGGCTTCTTTTACCTGATAGGGGTCATTGAGAACCTTTAAAAGCTCATCCACCTCCTTTTCCACACCCGATATGTTCAGTTCTTCGAGTTCTTCCTTCAGCTTGTTGAGTTTTTCGATGTTCTTTTTAACTTTTTTGAACTCTTTCTCGAACTTCTTCTTGCTTTTCCCTTTTATCATATCTTCCAGTTTGGTGGTATCATATCCGGATGTCGCCCAGCCGAGCATCTCTATGGCATATTCATCCTCTTTTTCTATGGCATCCTCTTCTTTGATAGTCTCTATTTCCACAGTGCTCTTTTTCATCTCCTTCTGTTCGGATTTTTCCTCTTTTGTTGCTTTTTCATCCTCTGACTTTTCGGTCGGCTGTCCCTCCCCAAGTTCCTCCTTTTTTGTCTTTTTTTTCTTGGACCCCTTCTTCCCGGCCAATAAATCACCCCTGAACGACTTCAAATCGTCCGTTCTCGAATATCAAAGGCATGAAGCTCCGCGTATGGTTGGTGCTCCTCATTTTGACCACTCCGAGGTACAGATTAGAACCAGCGTCCGTCTGCTCGACTTTCAGATGTATTATCCCGTCGGAGAGGAAATCTTCGATTCCGTAGAGGCCATAGACATTTCTGTCGGTCGGTATCTCGGATATGAGAAATGTCGTAACATCCAGTGCTCTGAGCTTCTCGAAGAAGTAAAACAGTTCGGCTCTCGGGTTCTTGAAGGTTGTAAGCGCATACAACGCGGCAAGAGAATCCAGAGCCAGTATGTCGCATCCGAACCTCTGTTTATAGTGCTTGAGAACACTTATTATCGATTTCAACCAATCCACTTTTTCCGATTTTTCCTTGTCCGTCGCAACATCTTTCCTCACTTTTGCAAGGTCTATCACTGCCACACCGTCGACACCTTTTGAGGGCATGCCGAGTTTTTCCATGTGCATATATAGGCTGTCTTTTCCCTGTTCCAGCGTCAGATAGATGGACTTTAGCCCCTTGTCCTTATATGCATTGTATATTATACTGTATGTCAGAGACGATTTCATCGTACCCGCATGACCGCAGACGAGAACTATGTGCTTTTTGGGCACACCGCCCTCCATCAAATCGTCCAGTCCTTTCACGTATGTCTTTATCCTTTCT
This sequence comes from Thermoplasmata archaeon, assembly GCA_015522885.1. Lineage (GTDB taxonomy): Archaea > Thermoplasmatota > Thermoplasmata > WALJ01 > WALJ01 > WALJ01. The sequence goes on along the minus strand of WALJ01000066.1, from coordinate 7,187 downwards.
ATATCCTTCTTATTTCGAGTTTCGTCATTCATAATAAACCTCCTGAGGCCATCGAAGAGGGCAAATCAATCATTATATTTATAAGTATCGTCCCCTTATGCTATAAGCACGGGATATGTTAAAAATCCTTTTTAACTGCAAGTTTCAGCACTTTTATGAAGTCTTCGGAGGAAACACCGGCCATTTCCACATGCTGGCAGAATTCACGGATTATCTCAACGGCCTCTTTCAGACTTCTATCTTTAAGCGATTCCTCAAGTTTTTCCAGAGCTTCTTCGGGATGCAGGAAGAAATCCCCGTTTATACGCACCTCTCTCAGAACATCGCCGGAATATCTCACCCGCATCCTTATGAGCTTTCCTCCGGGGACCTTGTAATCCGCCTTACCTTCTGAAATTCCACTCTTTTGAAGCATATTTCTCCTCCGCAATTCTTTCTGCCATTTCAATCTCTTCTTCCGTGGGTTCGGATGGCTCCATGTTCTCACCGAGAACCCGGGAAAATCCTTTTGCAAAAGCATCCTCCACCTCTTTCCTGCTGACATCCAGACCGAGATGCCTGAGAGATGTCACCCTTTCGTAGATATTCGCAATCATCTTGTCCCTTATCTTTTCGCTTGGAACCCTGAGAAGCGAAAACATGAGTTCCGGTTTAAGGTCGTAAAGCAGGGTGCCGTGCTGGAGAACGCCCCACTTTTTTCGTGTCTGAGCGCTCCCCGAGATTTTCTTTCCGTCGACAACGACATCGTTTATCCCTGCGAACTCAGCATCCACCCCCAGTATGCCGAGAGCCTCCACGATTCCTCCGCAGAGAACCTTATAAGATTCCTTTGCGCTCTTCCCTGCCGCGGGATGCCCGTAGGGAAGCACGATGCTGTATGTGACCTCTCCGTCCCTGTCGTGGAACACTGCCCCGCCGCCGGTTATCCTGCGAACAACATCCACCCCCATACGCTCCGCTTCCACGAGGTCCACCTCTTCTTCGATGGACTGGAAATATCCTATGCTCACGGCCGAAGGCTCCCACGAGTATGTGCGGAAAGTGGGTACTGCAGAGCGCAGTATGGCTTCGTCAAGGGCCATGTTATATGGCGCCGGGTGGTAGGTGTCTCGGATGAGTCGCATAAGGCGCTATGGAAAGGGAGATAAAAGGGTTTTGGGATAAGATATGAGAAGAGATTCTTCGAGAATATTGATGAACTCATGGAGTGATACATGGCCAAAGCCATGCTTTGGACAGAGGTCTCTGAGAATCAGAGCTCAGAATTATGGTAAACCCATATGAGTTTGGATTTTCACCTCGGTGAAAGCCTATATCTCTTAGAGAGACTATGTTTGATAATGCGGAAACCCCTGAAGAAGCTTTCTGGCAAAAGCTTCTGGAGGTAAAGATATTTGAGTATAAGGGGTAGTTTGTCTGCAATTTATTGCAAACTGAGGTCTTCAATAATGAATTCGGGATACTACAGTGCTGAGTTACTCCGCGCTCTCCCCGGCCATGAGTTCTCTGGCAATCCTTATCCTTTCCAGAGCCTCTTCCTCTGCCATGCCTACCGATATAAGGTTCTCTTTCATTTCTTCGTCGTCCGAGCCTTCTTTAATCCATGAGATTATAACGGAAAGAATCTCTTTTTCCGCATCTATCTGCTTTTTTATGACCTTTGCCTCTTCAAAGAGATATTTCGCATCTTCTTCAGGAACTTCGTAGATCATCAATTTCTCCGTTATCTCTTCCTCGGCCATCCCCTCTTCCATCCAGGAGAGTATGGCATCTATGGCTTCGATCTTCGCTTCCACGGCTTCAATGAGCTCCTCCGCGGTTTTTTCGTCAATTCCGAGGCTGGCAAGCTCCTTTATAACATCGCCTTTTTCGGCACCTCCGAGGAGCGCTCCTTCCACAAAGCCCACTATCTCGTTTATCACTTCTTCCTCGCTCGGTTCATCGCTTTTTTCTTCCATTTTTACACGTCCTGTCCTCAACCCGAAGTAGATATCAGACAGGGGAAAAAGAGCTTTGACTAATAAATCTTTTCTATTTTTCGAGCCTTTTCTTTACAATCTCCGCTCCCTCTTCCATACCATCCCGCAGCGGGTCGAAGGCAGGGATTCCGAAATCCGACCCGTATTCCTTCCTCACCGCTTCCACTTCCACTTCGGTGAGGCCTTCATGGTTTATCGTTATCGCTGCGACATCGGCTCCGGAGAAATCCTTTATCAAGCTTATTTCGCGGGAGATATCGGGCATCGGCAGGTGCAGTTCTTCCCTGTGGTACCCTCTTTCCTTTCTTCCGGGAGCGTGCTGGAGAAACACGAATTCCGGCTGCGATGCCGAGAGTATCGCTCTTGAGCCGCAGACATAGGCCGGATGGGAGAGCGCTCCCTGCCCCTCGATAACTATTACCTCGGCGCCGTCCCGATACGCATGGTATATCTCGCTTTCAAGCATCCCGACCATGTAATCCCCCTGAATGGCATCCAGAGGTATCCCGTAATCCGCACCCTGAAGAATCCCTGTCTGGCCTGTGGCGACCATAACCGCTTTTATTCCTTCTTCCACCAAAGCATCCCTCAGATACCATGCGGTTGTCCTCTTCCCTATGGAGCTGTCCGTCCCGAGCACCGGTATCCGGGGTACATCTACCCCTTTCATCAGGTTTGAAAAGGATTTGAGCTCGTTCAGAGGCGGGCTCTTCCTTATGTCATATATGCGGACTCCGTTTTTTTCCGCCATCTCCCTCAAATCTCCATCTTCGGAAAGGAATTCGTGGAGACCGGAGATGATGTTCAGTCCCGATTTGAGAGCGCTCTTCACCTGTTCTCTCATGTTATCCGGCAGTCTTCCTCCCGCGGGAGCAACACCGATTATAAGGTATTCGGTGTCGGGAGAATCTTCGACCGAGGGATATACCGGCACGGTTTTCCCGCCCTCGACAAGCCCTTCCGTTGTTTTTTTCGGAAATGTGCTGTCTATGACACCGATTATGTCATACCTTCTGGAGACCCTGAGCAGGCCGTGAGTCGTCTTGGCCGCCCTTCTGGCCAGATATCCTTCGGCAAGTACGATAGCTTTTTTCACAGCCGTTCAACGGTACGGGGATTTAAGGGTTTTCGGGAATATGGGCTCCTGCGCAAATTTGAGGGAAAATAAAATATACTTCTCTCTTCTTATTGCGGTCTGCCCGAAAAGGAGAGTCCATGAAAATTCTGGTTCTATCGGTGGACAGAGACGACGATTTCGGCGTCAAAGCAAGGCTCAGAAGCCCGATTATCGGGAGGAAGGCCAACCTTCAGGCAGCCACGAAACTGGCCCTCAAAGATGCGGAGGACAGCGATACCAATGCGCTCTTTTACGCAATCTCCCTCTATGACCGGCTGAAAAGAGAGGGAAAAAGGGCGGAGATAGCCACGATATGCGGTGACCCAGATGTCGGCAGGAAATCCGACGGGAAGATAGCCGATGAACTCGACTATGTCCTGAGAAAAACAAACCCAGATTCGGTGTACTTCGTATCGGACGGCTCGGAGGACGATTACATACTTCCGATAATAACCTCAAGGGTAAAGGTGGACCATATAAAGAGGGTTTATGTCAGGCAGAACAGGAACATAGAGAGCTCGTATTACTTCATAATCAAGGCTCTGAAGGATGAAAAAATCAGGAAGAAGATAACCATACCCATAGCCCTCGCCATGATTCTATACGGCACGTTGGTCGGTATGGTCCCTTTTCTCGTTTCCTTCATGGTCTCCGGAGCCGAAAAGGTCCTGAGGGAAACAAACCTTCTCTCGCAGTTCGGCGGAGGCCTTTTGCTCACCATAATCGGTGTGTATCTGGTAACATGGGCGTACGCGCTGGATGAGAAGATAGAGGGCATGGTAAAAGAATTCAACAGAAAGGTCCGACAGGGGAGCACATCCCCGTATTTCACGGTGGTATCCATTGTTCTGATACTCTTCGGAATAGGCAGGGCATGGGATGCGTGGAACTCCGTCGAAGGGGACATAACGAAGCACATGCTGTTCTTCACGGCCGCAGGCATGTGGTGGTGGGTATTCGGAGTTCTCATCCACGAGGGCGGAAATGTTGCGGATGCATACCTGATGAAAGGAAAAGTCCCCAGAAGTTTCTGGATAATCACGCTTTCGATGATGGGCATGGCCCTCATACTGTGGGCGATACTCGATTCCGTGAAGCTCGTTCTCGGTTACACCGAGATGAGGAACACACTGTTTTTCATCTACATAGCCCTTTCCATGGCCGGTCTGCTGCTTCTGACGGCTGCTTGGGTGAACAGAACGCTGGGTAAGAAGGCAAGGATGGAAGCTCAGTGGAGAAAATGAACATGAATATGCTGGAGAGAGGCTCGGCTCTGAGGGGGGAACTGCCCGAAGGCTGCAAGCTCTGCGGTCCAGGAAGGAAGATGGTACTCTTCGTTACCGGCCTCTGCGACTCCAACTGTTTTTACTGCCCCCTATCCGAGCACAAAAAGAATCTCGATGTCGTATATGCGGATGAGATGCCTGTAAATTCCGATGAGGACATCCTTGAAGAGGCCCGGCTCATAGGCGCGGGGGGAACGGGGATAACAGGCGGAGACCCCCTTAAAAAGCCGGAACGCACGATTCATTATATAACACTGTTAAAGGAGAACTTCGGAAAAGGACATCACATACACCTTTACACCGCAACATTCAATCCCGACCACGTGCGGAGGCTTGCGGATGCCGGGCTCGATGAGATTCGCTTTCACCCCCCGCCGGAAACATGGAAAGGCTTCGAAAAGACCCCTTTGAACGAAAAGCTGAAGGAAATACTGGAGATTCCGATAGATGTCGGGTTTGAGATTCCCGCTCTTCCCGACATGAAAAGCGAGATAAGAGCGCTCATAGGACACATAGACGGAATGGGCGTAAAATTCATAAATCTTAACGAACTCGAATTTTCGGATACGAATTACAGGGCACTGCTCGAAAGAGGCTATCACATGAGAGAAGGCCTGTCCAGCACTGCCGAGGGGAGCGCGGAGATTGCAGTGAACATAGTGAAAGAGATGGAAACGGATATGAGCATTCACTTCTGCTCCGCATCTTTCAAGGACGGTGTTCAGCTGAGGAACAGGCTGAGAAACAGGGCTGAGAACATAGCAAAGCCGTATGAATTGATAACCGATGACGGCACTCTTCTGAAAGGGATAATATACTGCGATGAGCCCGATGGGCTGATAAACCGGCTGAAAAACGAGTTTGATGTGCCGGACGAGCTGCTTTTCAGGGATCCGGAGCGCTCCAGAATAGAGATAGCACCCTGGGTGATAGAGGAGATACACGGGGAACTGGGATGCGATTCGTACATAGTCGAGGAATATCCGACATGGGACAGGCTCGAGGTGGAAAGAATGCCGCTGGATTATGGGGGTGATGAGAAGTGAATCTCGAAGAGCGAAGGAGGGAATTGATAGAGAACCTGAAAAAAGAAGGAATATTGAGAAAAAAAGAGGTCGTCGATGCGATGTCGAGGGTTCCCAGAGAGGAATTCGTACTTCCGTTTTACAGGAAAGAGGCATATGCGGATTATCCCCTGCCTGCGGAAGGCGGGCAGACCATATCCGCACCGCACATGGTCGCCATGATGACGGAGCTTCTCGACCTTAAAAGGGGACACAGGGTACTTGATGTGGGTACCGGCACGGGATATCACGCCGCGGTAATGGCAGAGATCGTAGGCCCGGAAGGAGAGATATACGGAGTGGAGATGGTGAGGGCTCTTGCTGAAAGAGCTGTCGAGACCATAAGAAGAACAGGCTATGATAACATACGCATCTATGTCGGCGACGGTTCCGTGGGAATGCCTGACAAGGCACCCTTTGACAGAATTCTTGTGGCCTGTGCGGCACCGGATATACCGGAACCTCTTATAAAGCAGTTGAAAGACGGCGGGAAAATGGTAATACCTGTCGGGAACATGACGCAGAGGCTCATGCTCGTGGAAAAGTCAGGCAACAAGATAAAGACGAGCTTTCACGGTTACTGCATCTTCGTTCCGATGAAAGGGAGATACGGCTTCGGGTGACGGAATGTGCGGAAAAAGGCTCGGTCAGCACTTCATGACGGACGAGCGCGTACTTGAACGGGAGGTGGAATACGCCGAACTCGGCAGCAGCGACACGGTTCTGGAAGTCGGACCTGGAACAGGGAATCTCACGAAATACCTCGTCAAAAGAGCGAAAAAAGTATATGCAATCGAGAAGGACAGAGCGCTCGCGAGGATGATAGGGCTCTCATTTCCGGAAATCGAGGTCATAACGGGAGATGCCATGGAACTCGAATGGCCGAAATTCGACAAGATGGTGTCCAATATTCCCTACAAAATCTCGTCGCCCCTTACATTCAAACTTCTCGAGCATAATTTCAAACTTGCAGTGCTTACATATCAGGAGGAGTTCGCCGAGAGGCTGGTTGCCTATGCGGGAGACTTCGCATATTCGAGGCTCAGCGTCATGGCATATTACAGGGCGGAGATGGAGATTATGGAGAAAATACCGAGGAGCGCTTTCAAACCGCCCCCGAGGGTGGATTCCGCAGTTGTTAGGATAATTCCGAGGAAAGAACCGCCGTTTCGGATTAAAGACGAGAAACTTTTCGAGGATGTCGTCAGGACACTTTTCAGCGCTCGCAGGAAGACAGTGAGGAGCGCTCTCCGGCGGAAATACGGCATCGTGGAAACGGAATACGGCTCGATGAGAGTGGAAGAACTGACACCCGAGGAGATAGGAGAGATAGCGGACTTAATATGGGAAAACATGAAAAAATAAAAAAAGGATGCAGTGGGTTTGGGGACAAGGAAGATGGCACATAGTCCACTGCAAACCCTCTTTTGCTATTTGAGTATATGAAACTTTTGGGGTAATTTCAGAGAACTTTGAAAAACTCCTTCTGTCTGTAAGGCTCATAATGTAGTACTGATATAAGCCAACAGGAAAACTTTAACAGCATTTGCCCCATGAAGAATACGCAAGAATGAAAAAACTTGGGTACTGTCCCAATTTATACCGCAAAATGATGGACCAAGAAATCCTGCCATGTCCACAAGTGGCTCGTTAATCCTTCCATCATTGCAGGTGAGGTGTTTCTCTCGAATTTGCTCACGAAATCCCGGTAGAACTGGAAAAGATGCAGGTGGGCTTCCAG
>WALJ01000065.1 GCA_015522885.1 Thermoplasmata archaeon | reverse complement strand
TGGGGGCACTGGGATTTGAACCCAGATCAGCGGGTATCCCCTGAAATATCAGGGTCAATGTCAGCGCTCCAGTTATTCATCATCGAGCTCTGGCCAAGAACTCTCGGAGCATACCCGTTGACAATCATCCATTTAACTGGAGCCCGCCAGTCTGCCTGGTTAGCCTATGCCCCCTTATCTGTTCCTCAGCTTTTGCGCTCTCTTACGCTCTCTCATTCTCTTTTTTCGCCATTTCCATCGCATATTGCCTCGTTTTTTCCAGACTCTTGAGCTCCGTTTCATGCAAATCCTCTTTATAAGTTGTAGGTGCGCTATCACCTCTCCTTTTTTAATGTTTCGTCTCTACTTCCCTGAATTTTTTTATATTGAGTAAAAAGAGCCACTGGGGAGATTACCGACACTAGACTTCTTTCAGAAGTCCGTGCCTAGCCTAATGGCTCGGACGTGCCCTTTTCCAAAAAGTGACTTCCAAAAACAAGGGGCATTCCAGCCCCTTAACCCAAGAAAAGATTAAAAAGAGCCACTGGGGAGATTTGAACTCCCGACCTGCTGATGTCTCGGAACCCCTTTTGAGGCTGAAGCACCTTTTTTAAAGGGGCTCTTACGAATCAGCCGCTCCACCTGCTGAGCTACAGTGGCTTTATGATTGCGTTTAGTGGGCTGTAAGCCCGCTGTTCCTTTTACCGGTTTTTCCGAGGCTCGAAGAGCCGGTGGGGAAAACCCGCGGTCTAAGCTACAGTGGCGTTGTGTTTTATGTCTTTAAGGAGTTTGCGAATCGGCCGCTCCGAGCGTCGTTACGCCGACGCGAGCCCGACTCCCGAAGGGAGGCTGGGAACCTGCTGAGCTACAGTGGCATATCATTTACAGCTTTGATGTTGAGCCGAAACAGAAGGAAAGGGGATTTAAAGATTTCCTGTCAGGCGGCTTCATCCCGAAACTCGATAGACACATGCTCTTTTTGAACAACAAATATCCTGATAAAAAATAATTTAATATAGTCATCGCTAATGTATGCCTCCGTTTTTTCGCATTGGGTGAGGGCTGCTCATTCAACCGAAATCCACAGGTCTTCACCCAGTTCCTTGGCCCTCCGGCAGTAAGGTTGCTGTACCGCCTTAGGGTTCATTCTTCTGTGAGTGCATATAGATATCGTGCGGTTTCCGGAAATGACAGAAAGCACGATGGATAGAAGGCTTCCGAAGGAAATCCGGACCAAGGTGATTATGAGAAAAGAAATATCCGATTAAAACTTTCGGGATGAAGCCGATGCATAGAAAACCCTTATATCCCCCCTCCTTTTAGGCGCTCCCATGACAGGAAATCCGATTGAAAAGATAAAGTCAAGAGTGCTTGTGGACGGTTTTGAAATAGTCCCTGACCTTGAGAAAAGCCACGGAGCTGTAATCTATGACAAGAAGAGCGGAAGAGAGATGCTCGACCTAGGGTACAATCAGTTCGGAAGCCTGACAATAGGTTACAATCACCCCGCAACTCAGGAACCGGATTATCAGAAAAGGCTCCTCAAAGCATCCAACATACGATGGGCCCTCTCCGATGTCTATCCCGAGTATTACGGGGATTTCGTTGAGGCCTTCTCATCAGTGCTTCCGAAAGGTTTCGAGCACCTCTTTTTCATAGACGGCGGTGCCCTTGCGGTTGAGAATGCGCTTAAAACGGCCTTCGACTGGAAGACGAGAAAGAATTTTGCAGAGAGGGACATCATCCCCGGAGACAAGGTAATCCACCTGAAAAATGCATTTCACGGAAGAACCGGATATACAATGAGCCTGACGAACACGGCTGACCCGAACAAATACAAGTTCTTCGCAAAGTTCGACTGGCCGAGAGTGCACAATCCAGCGGCAACGTTCTACAGGGACGGCACCGTGAAATACGACGATGAGGAAAGGGCGAAGGCGGAAATTGAAGAGGCCGTAAAGCGCTACAATTACAGAATAGCCGCCATGATAGTCGAACCCATACAGGGAGAAGGCGGAGACAACTATTTCAGTCCCGAATTCTTCAAATTCATAAGAAAAAAAGCGGACGAGCACGATTTCCTTCTGATATTCGACGAGGTCCAGACAGGCTGGAGCACAGGCTCATGGTGGGCTTCGGACCACATAACCGGCGGAGTCAGACCGGACATATTCTCATTCGGTAAAAAGACCCAGCAGTGCGGTATAGCTGCCAATACACGGATAGATGAGGTGAAGGACAATGTGTTCAAAG
>WALJ01000064.1 GCA_015522885.1 Thermoplasmata archaeon | reverse complement strand
TCCGCCGATTATGGCGATGTAATCGCCCTTTCTCCCGAAGATGTTTCCAAGAGCCCTCTTATCTCCAAAGGGGGAGAGCGCGATTATCTCTTCACCATCCCTTATCTCCTCAATGTACTCCTTCAAAGTAACTCCGTATCTCAGCTCCAGAAGCGGGTCTTTTTTGCTCGGAACCGCGCCCATATCATAGAGAGACTCCATCAATCCGACAAAGCGCTCGTAATGCTTCGGCAGCCTTGTTTTCGGGTTTACCTCGATAATCTCGTCGTTCCTCGTGTGCACGGCAACGCGGAGTTTCCCTTCCTGATTGAGTATGGAATCGAGTGCCAGAAGAAGAAAGAAATGCACGATATCCGGCCTTCCCCTTCTTTCCCCGTCTTCGAGGTTCTTCATTGCCGAATGGTGGTATGTGGCATCCAGCAGGCACATCCCCGGCTTCTTCTTCCTTCTTTTACCGTAAGCTACTACCGAGGGATGTCCCCATATCTTCTGGGGTATCGGTTCCAGTTCGGAATCAGCGAGGATAAGGGTGAGCATATGAGGTGGTAAATCCTCTTCTTTATAAGCCTCACCATTCGATGTCTATTCCAGACTCTATGGAGTCGAGAATCAAACGATTACTTCGGAGCCGCACTCCCTCACCATTCGATGTCTGTCTCATATTCCAGGGGGTCTCTGTAGCCTGCCTCTCTGAATCCCTTTATCCTGAGCCTACAGGAATCACACACACCGCATGCCTTCTTTCCGCCTTTGTAGCACGACCATGTGAGTTCATAGGGAACGCCTAATTTCATGCCCGTTTTGATTATCTCCGCCTTTGTCATGTTTATCAGCGGATACTTTATCTCTATCGGCCTGTCTTCGACGCCCCTCTTTGTTCCGAGCCTTGCCACTTCTTCGAAAGCTGTGTAGTACTCGGGCCTGCAATCGGGGTATCCCGAGTAATCCAGTGCGTTGGCGCCTATGTATATCGCATCGGCATCCGTGACCTCCGCATAAGCCAGAGCAAAGCTCAGAAGTATGGTGTTCCTGGCAGGAACATAGGTTACGGGTATTTCATCCGCCATATGCTCCGTATCCCTGTTCTCAGGTATCTCTATGTTCTCGTCGGTGAGCGCCGAGCCGCCTATCTGGGTGAGGTCTATTTTCAGAATCTTGTGCTCTCTGGCTCCGAAATGCGCTGCAATCTTCTTTGCGCTCTCCAGCTCCCTTCCGTGCCTCTGACCGTAATCGAAACTGAGAGCATAGAGCTCATAGCCCTCGTTTTTCGCTATCCCCATGCATGTCGAACTGTCCAGACCTCCGGAGAGCAAAACCACGGCTTTCTTCATAAACTCACCTCGTAGCCGCCTGTTTCGAGCCTTTTTCTCACCATATCGAGGGTCGGGAGGAAGTCCTGCGCTCCTCTGTTCTCTATAACGAAGCTGGAAACGGCGGAGCCGACAAGCCCCGATTCGTAGGGACTGAGATTGTGGTACAGTCCGGCATAGAAGCCGGCTCTGTATGCATCTCCGGCGCCTGTCTGGTCAGTGAACCTTGCAGGCTTCATGGCGGGTATCCTTTCCTCTCCTTTCTCCGTGATTATCCGGCTTCCCTTCTCTCCGAGCGTGTTGACGATGATTGGTACGGAATCCAGTAGTTCGCCCTCATCCTTCAGACCCAGCATTCCGAGAGCCTTCGAAAGCTCGGACTCGTTGCAGAAGAAGATATCCGATATCGACAGCATGTTTCTCAGGGTTTCCTCCGAATAGACATAGTGTATCTCCTGTGAAGGGTCGAAGGCAATCCTTTTTCCCTGTGATTTCGCCTCCTTTCCTATCTTGTAGTAATACTCAGGCCTTCCGGTGGAGAGATGCACCCACTTCGATTCCATCGCAGGCTCGTATAGAAGCTCGTAATTGCCCATATTGGCCATCACACCCTGATACACGAGGCCTCTCTGCCCGTTCGGCGTGTTGATTATCCACACCCTCGGGCTCTTCCCCTCCTTCCTTACCACGCCCGACAGGTCTATTCCCGCGCTCTCCAGCCGTTCCCAGTAGTTCCCGGGAAAATCCGTGCCCACGAAGGATGCAAGGGAAACGGGCACACCGAGCCTTGCTGCCGCCATAGCGAGGTTCGCACCCGTGCCCCCGTATCTTATCTCGAAATCATCTATCCCGATGAACTCCTCGTTATCCGGTATTTTCGAGGACTCTATTATCGCATCCACGATTATGTGACCATATATCGAGAGGAATCGCATGAAGAGGGATAGCAAGGAGGATAAAAGGGTTTGGGGAACACGGGACTTTACGGAGATACTCCGCACCGAGATATGCACACGAAACGGGCTATTCCAATAAGGGCAAACCCTCGAATGCCAGAAAAGTTCAAGGGACATTTTTCCCAAGAGTGCGGCCCTCTTTCGTAAGCCTTATAAGAAAAGACACTATAAGCCAATCGAAATGAAGATAGAGTCTCAAAAACCTACGGAGTTCACCCCGAATGAGGATAAAATCCTGTGGAAGCTCTTAACCCACGGATATACAAATCCCCATCGCTCGACGGATATTGCAAATCTTAAGAAAGGTCTGAAAAATGTCTCTAACAAGGAGATTAAGGAATTCATAAAGAAATGTGAGAAACTCGGGTGGGGGGTCAGGATAAAGAAAAAACAGGAACATTTTTATCTTAATCCGAAAGCTCTTCCCGAGATAAGGAAATACTTTAGGGACAAAGGCTTTCCGATATAATTTACATGAATGTAAGTTTGAGCGAAATGTAGATATATGAGCGTGTTCTATAGGTGTAATATGGCGATACAAGCTAAGGAGGAACAATTATGAAAAGAGAGCCTTTTGAAGGCGTTTTGGGAAAATCCACCAACGTGCGCATGCTTGACTTTCTGATAGCCCACCCCTTTGACTCCTATTCGGTGAAAGAACTCTCCGAGTTTTCGGAAATCTCCAGAACTGCGGTGTATGAGATTCTTCCGGAGTTCCTCAGGTTTGGGATATTAAAAGAGGTCAGGAAGATAGGCGGTATAACAATGTACCAGACGAATCTCGAATCAGAGGTTATTAAGTCCATTATACGGTTGAATGCAGTTCTCGTAGATGCGGTCGCAAAAGAAACGATACAGGCAGAGGGAGAAAAGTATCCCGAGCCGCATCCCTATATCCCGAGACCTCCCGTCGAGATGTTCGAATACAGAGATACGAAACAGCCGGAGAAAAAGATGTTTGCAGATTTGATAACGGTTTGAGGTGAGAAAATGGTAGAAACAGATATAAAGGAAGCGTCTGAAGACTCTCCTCTCGGAGTGATAAGGCAGGTGTATTACAGAAAATACTTCGCAGAAGGTGCCGTGGCCAGAAGAGAAGACAATACTCTGCGCCTTGGCATATACAACGAGAAAACAAAGGATGAGGAGACGGGAAGCGAATTGTTCATTCTGGAATGTGAACTGATAATGAACTGGGAAACAGCGAAGAAAATAAGAGATTTGCTGGATTTCAGCCTGAAAAAGCACGAAAAATCCGAGAAGTAAGTTTTAGGCCTTACGATTTCTCAGCATCTCGGATATTCGAAATCATCTATACTCCAGCCGTTTCCGGTAATCTTCGGGAAAATCCATGCCGATGAAACCCACCATCCAGAGGCTCTATAATCCTATTGATTGTTATGTGGCCGTATCTCGAGAGGAATCGCATGAAGAGAAATGGGAAGGGGATAGTTTGAGGGATATTAGTTTTTAATTTTTTTATATTTTGGTTTCCAGCTCTCTGAGATTGCCCTTCTCATCGAGTCCTCATATTTCTTTATGAGAATCTCTTTTCTATTCTTTAAATTATTCCAGGAAAGTGCAATTTCATCTACAGGAAAGACTTCTACAGTTGGCCCCTTTAGAAATTGGCATGCTATCTCAATAGCTGAATCCGATTTATAACACACTATCCCAAATTTCTTTTTGTGATGTTTCTTTCTAATAGATTTTTTCCAAACTCGATATTCTTCTGCATTGGATTTCGGAACATCCCTAGAGAGCCCCCATAATTGATAGTAATTTTTTAATTGATGAAATAGCTCCTCCTGATGTAAAAACAAGGCACCATATCCTAGTACTTGCCCTATTGCCTCCCAATTTAGTTTTGTTTTTGCTTCTATAATCCATATCGTTTCGGGTGCAAGAAAAACCAAGTCTATTCGCTTATGTTGCCCATACTCATCTGGGAGCCCCAACTCATATTCTTCAAAAATTATGCCATCTTCCTCCAATATATCAGAGTCATATAGCAATTTATTAATAAGAAAATCTTCAGTGTTACTATAAGAATGTTCTTTATATTTTGGCTCCCACCCTCTATATATATTCTCTTGCATCAATCTTTCATAATCATTGATAATGATTTCTCTTCTTTTTCGCAGTTTTTCCCAATTAAGAGGTTTAATCTCATCTAATGGAAAAATATCTATCTGAAAACCCATTCCAAGATGACAGGCAATCTCGATTTGCAAATCTGATTTTGAACAAACTATTCCATATCTTATATTTTTATCTTTTGTCATCAATTCCGCATCATCTTCTTCATCGTCGAGCATGCCCCATTTCTTTAAGTGTGCTTCTCTTTCCTTTAATATCTCCTCCTGAAGTAAGAACAAAGCACCATATCCCAACACTTGACCCAATGCTTTCCAGTTTAACTTTCTTTTTGCCTCTATAATCCATACATCTGTTGGAGTAACATATAATAGATCTATCTTTTTATACTTTCCCTTATTTGGTTGCCCTTCTTCATATTCTAAATATGCAACACCTTCACCTAAGATATTGGAGTCGAGAAGTTCTTTAATCAGTTCTCCTTCTGTTTTTTCAATCTCGTTATTTTGTTCATTCATCATTTTTTTATCGCCTTTTAGACGGACTTAGCGTATCACTTTCTCCCTTCTTTATCTCATCCCTAGCCTTCCGTATCATCCTCAGTTCTTCCTCTGTCGCTTCTTCCTCGGGAATGAGAGCCATCCTTATCTCATCCACTTTCTTCTCCAGATTGGTTAGTTTCTCATACATCTCCTGCAACAGCTCGGCTTCGGTCATATTTATTTCTATATCACGCAGCTATTTAAACTTTCCCACCTCATAGT
>WALJ01000063.1 GCA_015522885.1 Thermoplasmata archaeon | reverse complement strand
TTCGTATATCCTGCCGAGATAATCCGCGGCTATGTCCATGCGGTCATACACAGCCTTTGCAAGGTCCTCTTCCCTTATGATGTCGAAGTATTCGAACTCGCCCTTATAATCGGAGAATTCAACATCCACATCGGTTACCTTTATCGGGTATCTGTCAATCCTTATTTCCTCGACAAAACGGTTTATCGTGTCTTCCTCCCCTTCACAGACGATTTCAACAGAGCCCTCCTCAAGGTTTTTCACATAACCCGTAAGATTATCCCTATACGCTATCTGATCAACCTTATCTCGGTATCCGCCGCGCTGAACCCTGCCTCTTACGGTTATTTTAGCCTGTTTCAGAGCCATGCTTTCACTGAATGGGAAAGTAAGTGGTTATATTTATAGTCTTCGACCTGACTTTTTTTACTGATTGGAACTGGTCAACTCAAAGGCCGCTGTTCAGAAACCTTGTAAGCTTGGAATTATGTTCCTGACCATATAAGCCTTCACCTGAGTTTTCATCTATCCTGTCCCGAAACCGCTCATCAACCACAGCCCGACAAAGAACGTGGAAAGTGTTGCCACAAGTACGATAGGCATGAACGGATATGCTTCCCTCTTTCCGAACAGTCGCACAAGGAAAGGTGCCATGATGAGCGATGATACCTTCAAGATTATGAGATATACAGCTATGAACAGCGGTGTCAGAAGAGCCATCACCGCTGCGGATGCCATAACATCGGCTATTTCAAGTTTGAAAAGTATTCCTATCGGTCTGTAGGACAGGAGTGAAACGGACAATATGAACGCCCATTTAAAGGCATATACTGCCGCATCAGAGTTCTTTGCCCTGAGCATGTCGAGGATTAAAAGCACAATTACGCTGAGAAACCAGACCTCGGGGAACTCTTTCTGGGCTTTCATGTACTTTATATCGCTTAAAGCCGCTACCGTGAACGACCCGAGAAGAAAGCACAGGGCATAGAGCTGGTTCTGGCTCAGACTGAGGCTCGAACTAAACAGAGACTCAAGGCTCATTTCCACACATGGCCGCAGTTGTCGCAGTAATATATCTTCTTTTTTGTGCCTTGAACGTCTATATCCAGGGAGTATACTGCCGGTTCACCGCATTCCGGGCATGGGATGTTGACTGGCATTCCATCCTGCCACCACCCGGCAGAGATGCACTCCTTCCGGAGCTTCTCCTCTTCTTCCTCGGTGAGACCGATATCCCATAGGATCTCGAGGAATTCCTTCTCTCTTCTGATTCTCCTCTCCTCTTCCGTAACATACTTTTCTCCTACAGGAACTTTCTCCATTATTTTCTCCGGTATCTTTTCTTTTCTCATGGAAATAAATCCGTCTCTCAATCTATCTATTCTGTACATCGTCTTTTCCAGTCTTTTGAGTTCTTTTTGTGCCCTTTCTTTTGTACGGGTTATTTCCACGGCTTCCCTGGAATTTTTTTCTGCCCTGGCTTTTTTATAGAGTTCATCCAGAAATCCCAGAAAGTCTTCAATTTCTCGGATTCTTTCATCGTACTCTATATACATGGAGTTTATCTCTTTCTTGTACCTATCTATATCCGAATCGTCGGCATTTTCTTTTTTGTTCAATATTCTTTCGAAAAATCCTATATGTTCCTCATCTTTTTCCTCGACATAACTGAAAAGATTGAAATTTACTTTACCCCTTATACGTTCCACGGTTCCACCGAAGAAATGCTCTTTTTCCAGCGAAAGAAATGCCTTTTCCACATCAGCCATGCTTATCCCCATTCCTTTGGAGACCTCCTCCGCCGAATAATAAAGTTTTCCATGTGTCCCGATGTATTCTTTCACTCTTTCTTCGGTATTTGATAAAATCTTTTCGGCTTTGGAGATTGACGGGACGAAGATAGAGGCATATTCTTTTTTGATTCTGTTATCTATAGAATATATGCTATTGTTTTTCAGATCTACCAGAACATAGGCACTTCTGGCGCTCACTGGCGCTTCTCCTTTCCATCCCTTCAGAGAGGGAAAACAGAATATGTAGGATACCTCCGGCTCTGGCTTTATTTTGTCTAGGATTTTCTCTTTTAGAGCGGCAGTATCCCGGATATCTCCGGGATAGATTATCGATATGATGAATTTTGTCTGAAATTTAAGACCGAACCCGCTTTTTTTCTTTATAATGTATGTGACTCCTCTCACACCTCGAAGATAGCCCCCCTCTATAATCAGGGCCTCATAGTCCGCTAGTGAGCTTTTAACATGCATCCACTTCTTTATTTTATACTCCTTTCCGGTTATCGGATCATGAAATATCTTTTTTTCCTCGATTTTCTTTTTAACATCTTCGATATAGTTAGAAACCTTCATATTCATCATTTATTTCCCTCCATATTTTTCTGCTATCTCAAGAAGAGGCCTGAAAACATCCGCCTCTCCGCTTTTTTCTATCTCTCTCTTTGCAAGCGAGAACCATGGAATTATTGAGCTTCCCTTGCCGTCAATCGCACTCTCGAAATCATTCATGGCTATCTTTCTGGGTGTGCCTCCGTTTATCGCTTCTTTCAATGGTATCTTTGCTGCAATTTCGCATATATCTGCGATGTCTGAAGCGGAGTATCCCTCTGTTCTTTCAGCAAGTTTCGAAAGATCGACATCGCCTAGAAGCCTTCCCCTCATATATATCTCGAAGAGTTTTTTTCTCGTACTAAGATCTGGCGGCGGTACCAGAAGAATTCTGCTGAATCTCCCCGATCTCCTGAGAGCGGGGTCCAGAGCCCATGGCTGATTTGTAGCACCGAGTATGAGTATTTTCTCTCCTCTAATGCTCTCAATACCGTCCATTTCCGTAAGAAGGGCATTGACAACCCTCCCTATCACCGGATCCTCCGCAGTTCTTTTCGTTCCTATTGCATCTATCTCATCGAAAAACACTATGGAGGGCTGTGAGTCTCTGGCGGCCTCGAAAACTCCTGAAATCCTTTCCTCACTCTCTCCGAACCACTTGCTAAGAATCTCTCCGAGTTTCACATGATAAAAAGATGCGGAAACCTCTCCGGCAGTTGCCTTGGCTATGAATGTTTTTCCGCACCCCGGAGGGCCATAAAGGAGTATTCCGCCCCCTGCCTTTACTTTATAGATCTCGAAAATCTCGGGATGCTTTAAAGGGTATATTATGGCCTGTCTTATCTCTTCTTTAACATCCTCAAGACCTGCCACGGCATCGAATGTGATGTTCGGCTTTTCCATAGGTGCGGGCAATGTTTTCTCTTCCGTTTCCTCGTATTCTCTGGTTTTATGTGGGCTCAAAGCTTCTGCCCTTAAATACAGCATCTGTGCAAAATCCAGCCTTTCCTCTCTTTTTCTTCTGTCATGGGTTCTTTTTGCCGCATCCAGATATGCTCTGGCACCTTCTCTATAAAGAGAAATCGCTCTCTCCGTATTTCCAGTATCTTCCATCTTTTTCGCTGATTTAGCATATCCTTGGGCCTTGGCAACTAGGATTTCCGCATCGCTCATTCGATTATCCCTTCAATTTTTTCTCCAGTTCGGCCTCTTTTTCCGTCACTCCTGTTTCTCCTTCGATCTCAGCCATCAGCTCTTCTCTCAGTTTTTCCTCTTCTTCACCGAGTTCACCGGTGTTTATCATTGCCCCTACTGCATTATTAATCATCTCAGCCGCACCGTTTACCTGTTCAAATGTTGCTTGGATATCGCCAATAGCTTTTTCCAGCTGACCTGTATCCAATCCCATCTCGGACTGAACGCTTTTGAGAAGCTCTCCAATCTCAACCACTTCTTTGAAATTCTGCTGCAGATCCAGCACATTCAGAGAATTTGCTGCAAGCTCTATGAACCCGGATATCGCTTTCAACTGCCCCTGTATCATGGAATACTTCTTTGATGCAACCCTGAATTCTGCCTCATTACCTGTTTGCAGGGCTCTTTTTGCCTCATTTCTTGCCCTGTTCTCCTCTCTATCCAGTTCTTTCTTTTTTCCTTCCAGTTTGCTCTTTGCCAGCCTTATCCGAGCTATAACCTCTTGGGGCGAGGGTTTCTCCGGTTTCTTTTTTCCGAGCAGGTTTCCTATGATGTTTCCCATATGATTCCTCCTATACGGAAGAAAGATAGCGAATCTCTTTGTATAG
>WALJ01000062.1 GCA_015522885.1 Thermoplasmata archaeon | reverse complement strand
GATGTAATGCAGTTGTATCTGTATAGAATTTAAATAAGCCACTATCCTGATACAAGTCTTTATTTATCGGAGACAGACTCTTCACTTCCGCTTCGAAATTATTAATGTCCAGTATCTCCGTAACATAAACAACCGGTTTTGAAACGGTATTGCTAAATGAGATTATGAGATTGCCACCAATTTCAGCCTCTTCAAAGACCTTATCTTTAATGTTGATAAGACTTATTAGGTTTAATCTAGTAAGAAGAAACTTTCTTATTTTTGAAAAAGTCGTGTTCAACAACAGCGTGTTTGGGACTATATAAGAAGAGTATCCTTCACTTCTAAGCAAATCCTTTGTTTTTCTTAGAAACAAAGAAAAAGTGTTGCCTTTGTATTCGTATACATCAAAATAAATCTTCTTATAGGTTTCAATCTCTTCTTTACTAAACACCTTTTGTTTTTTACCCAATGAGAATGTAATATAAGGCGGATTCCCAATCACCACATCGAACCCCGGGTTTTCTCTCTGGAAGACCTCTGCGAAGTGGAGTTTCCACAGGAAGAACGGTTTTGACTTTGTTCTTTTGTATTTCTCCAGTTTTTCCATGGCCTCTTCATTGCCCTGTTCCTTCAATGTGGCCTCTATGAGTTCCCATTCCAGCTCATCCAGTTCCTTTCGCAATTCTCTCTTTCTATTTGGGCTGTTCTCGTCGAAAAACACCTTTTGTAGTGCTTCGAATTCTCTTAGCTTTCTCTGAGATTCCCTGACAGTTTGACTTACGGCCTCTTCTATGGTTTTCTGTGCTTCGTCTTTTGCCCCAGATATGATTTTCTTCTCAAGTTTTTTCTTACGCTTCCTGAGTTCCTCGAGCCTCTCTGCTTTCTCATACACCTCACGGTTCCCCTGCCCGAAAGGTATATCTGAAAGTTCGATATCCAGCCTCTTTATCTCCTCGTTTATTGTCTCAAGTTCGGCGGCCTCAGGTCCCTTTAAACCACTATCTTCCAAGAACCTCTCGTCGAAGAGCTTCACACCCTCGAACTCTTCCAGCAGGGAATTACCGCACATTATTTTGTAGTCCAGGTTCGGAAGCGGTTTTATATTCTTCATATCCTCCTCATCCACGATGAGCGAGAGCCAGAACCTGAGCTTCGCTATATCCACTGCTGAACTGTCTATATCCACACCATACAGAGAGTTCTCAATGGTCTCTCTCTTCAGGTTGTAGCTCGTTCTTTTCTCTCTTTCTTTCGGGTCAAAAAACACTCCTAGTATATTTCTGGCCTTCACTATCTCGTTGAGCATTCCCACGGGGAAGGCTCCAGAACCAACTGCAGGGTCCACTATCGTTATATGCCGCAGAAGCCGGTCTATCTCCCTGTAATTCTCCTTTATGCTCTCAGGCAGTTTCTCTCCTTCTGCCTCACCATTATACTCCTCCTCTCTTATCAGGCTATCCAGTATGGCATCTCCTTTGACTATGAACTTCTCTATGTCCTCTCTCTGTATATCTGTGTTGGTTTCAAGATAGTTTATCAGGCTCTGCTGGCACATGTAATGCACGATTTCCCTTGGCGTATAATAAACACCATTTTGTTTGTTAAATTTCATTTCTTCTTTCTTATCACCGCTCAAAACAATTTTTTTCCATTCTTCAAAATTCTTATCATTTATTCCACCCAGTTTTTCTAGTACCTTTCCCAGCATCTCGGGATCTACTGCAACTTCTTTTTCCAGAGGCTCATCTTCCTTAACCGTGAAATTGAAGGTATCAAAAACCCTGAATATCTCCTCAAAAACGCTGTTATCAATTATTATGTCTGTACCCACCCAGTCGTAGTCATTCATGGCTTCGAAGAGACCGCCATTTAGGAATGGAATTTTGCACTTCAGGTGTGTGTAGTAGTCATCAATCCTTTCGGTTGACAGAGCTTCATAGAAGAGAGGCTCTAGGATATCATTGAAGAAGTTGTCATAGTCTACAAATTCTTTTTCAAAAAGCTTCCTCATAAAATTCTTAGGACCATAGCCCCACTCTTTTCCTCTTTCAACCCCGAGCCATCCTTTTTTCTGAAGAAAATAAAGGAACATTATTTGTCCGAGCAGTTTCTTTGAGAAATCCACAGTTGATATTCCCCTTTCCTCGAACTCTGCACGAACTTTGGAATCTCCATTCATAACTTTATCTAGTTCTTCTTTGAGTTTGATGAACAACCATTTGTATTCTTCAAAGAACTCATCAGTAACATTCTCCACACTGAAAACTTTCTCTATGTCTGAAATAAGAGGGGGGTCTTTTTTGGTAAGAATATCAAAGAACTGCTTTGCGCACGTATGATTCGGCTCATTCTTTCCAACAAGAAAGGAGTATCTTTTAGGGGAACTAAGAACTTTTTTCGCGGTAACTTTACCTTTTTTGTCATAGTCTAAAACATACTCTACTTTAACAAATGAAAGCCTCCAGTCCTCCGGGTCATCGCCATAGAATGCCACCAATCCGGCATTCTTTTCTGTCTTAGAAAGCCAGCTGGCCACAAAGTTCCTCTGCATTGTCCTTGCCCGGTCCCTTGAACTCGTGCGTTTGAGCTTGACAGAAAGAATCTCTATGCTCTCCCCTTTGGAATCTTTATATTCCCCCATCTTACGAAAGTCTGAAATATACTCTTCATACTGTTTATGGTCGGTTAAGTACCAGCTATTGTCCTGAATATCTATATCTATATGTTTAAATACTTCTCTTACGAAATCTATGAATTTCTCTTCGTCATATTCACCGCCGAATGTATCATTTAGCAGTCTTTTCGCAGCGTCCTTTCTCACTGCCTCACCTTCTCTTTCTTTATCAGATATTCGGATAATATGACCTCTCTCGGGCTTTTTTCATCCTCAGAATCCTCCGCAAATGTTTTTTTGAAGACCTCTTCCGGAAGATTCCTCTTTATGGTGGAGTAAATGCGGTGCGGGTCTTTATCTTTCATGTCTTTCTTTATCTTTTTAAGTGTCTGCTTGGGTATCCCTCCGATTTCGAGAAGATGCCTTACCTCTCGTAGGTATTCTTCTTCCTCATCGGTAAAACGATTAGGTGGCCTGAGTATTGCCTTTATAATCCGGCCTAACCAGCTTTCTAAATCTTTTCCACCCGATTTCTGTATTGGTTCCTCCGGTTCTTTCCTTATAACCTCATCGAATGCCCTCTTGTTTTTTTCCAGAAGCGCATAGAAGTTCCTTCCCATCTTCTCCCTCTTTGCATTCCTGCGTGATTCCAGAATGTGAGCACCCGCAACAAAATCAATCTCCTTAACGCCGTCATCTCTAGCTATGAATATCTTCTTTATCTTTCCTTTCCTGAAGAAAGTTACCAGAGCATTATCTTCTTTATGTTCGTATCTCTTTGCTGTCCTGACCTTTCTCGGCATATTCTTTATTCTTTCGAAGAGCTCCTTTTCTTCATCTCTTATCTTTCTTATGAATGTCAGATACTTAAGCTCCTCGTCCTCTTCGCCCTCTTCTCCCGTTATCGTCTCTCTGCTCGATAATTTCACAAAGAGGTCATGGGATTTCACATCCTCGTCCGTTAGAAGCCTCGCATCGTTTCCAAGCATCTCTATGAATGCTCTTATCTTTGATTCGGCAGCCTCTTTTAGGCTTATGTTCTCATTTATCGGCCCTGCAGGGAAGAAGTTGTAAACATATATCTTATTGAATGGCAAGTTCTTCCCAACTCTGTTCACTCGCCCGACCCTCTGAATCATTCTTACTGGGTTCCATGGAATATCATAATTTATAACCACATTAGAGCGGTGCAGGTTTACACCCTCCGAAAGTACATCGGTTGTGACCAGTATTTTTATGTCATTTTCCTGCCTCTCTTTTTTGACATTTGCATCGAAGTTTTTGCTCATCCTCTCTTTATCCTTTGAGCCTGAAGCACTGGAAAACAACATAACCTTTCCTTTAAGCCTCGGAACTTTATCAAGCCGTTTGCTGACATATTCGGCAGTTTCCTTGGATTCCGTGAAAAGGACCAATTTTCTCTTTTTAAGTGTCCCGTCTTCTGAAAGCCGTTTCAACAGCATATCTATCTTTGGGTCTCTATCCACTGCCTTCCACATATCCTGTATTTTCTTTAGTATCTTAAGGTCATGCCTCAGGTCTCTTATGAAATCATCTATGAAATCGGAGGCATCGAACTCTGTGGCCCTATCTTCTTCTATAAGCTTCGCTATGCTCTCCATATCATCTTTATCCAGAAGCTCCAGAATCTTGTTCATATGCTTTTTGCTCAGGAAAACATGTCCCTTTTCATACGAAGCTATGAAGCCTTCATAGGAATGAATGAATCGGTCTATGGACATCTTGAAAGCATAGAAACTGCTCTCCAGCCTCTTGAGCAGAAGAATCTTCATGAAATTTCCCATGTTCATCTGAGACTGCCTCTCCAGAGTCGTGAGATTTTTTGTGTCTTTTAGATATAACAGAGGCTTGTATCTTGCATATCTGAAATCGTTAGCAATCATTTTTACAGTTTCATCGAATATATGATTAAGCGCTTCGTCAAAGTTGTATACAACAGGTTCGGGGTCCTGCACCTCCGGAAATTTGAGTCCCTGATTCTTCATGTCTTTTCTGTAATACTTCATTATGGCGCTCCGTGTTCTTCTGACCATCAGATACTGGAGAACATTTTTCCTTATGTCCTCTGCATTTTCCCGGACTATCCTGAGATATTCATCTCTATCCTTCTTCCGGTCAAGTCTTTTCAGTCCCTTATTCAATTTTTTAAAGTATGCCTCAAGGTCCCTTACCTTGGGATTTGGCAGCGTGGACTTATGTCCATCTTGGAACAGTTTTATCTGTGCGAGGATGTCTTCAGGCCTATTATTCAGAGGTGTTGCTGTAACAAGTATGATCCTTTTCCCTTTGCATATCCGGTACAGTTTTTCGTACATCTGGGTGGTCTCTGTCCTGAACCTGTGAGCCTCGTCAATTATTATGTTCTTATATTGTTCGTGCCCTTCTTCTATTATCTTATCCAGCTTTCCTATCGATTCGCACCTTGCAGGAACCCCGAAATCTAAGAGAATGCTCGGCCATGAACCTGGGTCTCCTTCCCTGATGAGAGATGGCGGAGCAATTACCAGGGTCCTCCCGTCCAGTTGCTGTGCCAGCATGGCCGCCATATATGTCTTTCCAAGCCCGACAACATCCGAAAGGAACACCCCTCCGTGTTGTTCGAGTATCTTTTTGGCCTGAGCCACCGCATCCCTCTGGTATTTCAGGTCCATGAAATTCTGCGGAAGATATGTCCTGAGAAACTCTTCTTTATCGAGGTTTATCTCTTCCATGAAATACTCATAAAGGAATTTCAGGTAAAGCTCGTATGGTGTAATCTCGTCGTTGAGCCATGTCTTCTCTTTTATGGTCTGGACATATTCTTCAGAAACATCCACACTTTCTTCCCAAAGTTCATTGAATTTTTCCAGTGCAAACTCATAATCCGAGCGATTTTTAAGCTCAACATTGAACTCTATGTTGCCTTTCAACCCGGACTTGCTGAAATTGCTTGAACCTGTTATCACACGACCCTTGTCTCTATCTCCTTCTTTGAAGGTCATTATGTAGAGCTTAGCGTGTATGCTTTCCTTTGGATAGACCCTTATCTCTATCTTTTCGTCTTTAAGCCACTCTATAAACTTCCTTATTCCATCTTCAACCTCAGGAGAGTCCTTGGACCACTCCATCTCTTCGGCCACCCTTTTCGAAAATTCCTGCCTCGTGTCGTAATGCGAAAGAGTCATCTGTCTGCTCCCCTCGGCCTCCTTTATTGCAGAAAATACATCTATATCCGTCCCAATACCTATCAGCACCCTTATCTTTTCAGTTTTTTCGAGTTCTTTATACAGCATGTGAAAACCGCTTGCATAGAAATATCCAACCAATACATCGAAGTTCTTCGTATCCTTTATTAGGTCTGAAAACCTGCTTGCAAGGTCCTTCCCATCTTCATTTGTTATGAATGTTAGGTCTGTGCTCAATGTTCCACCTTCTTCAGAGTACTTTCATTATCTTTCATCGAATTGTGCACCTGTAGGGGCATATGTTATAGGCTTTTAAATTTTTGCCTGCGCATCTGGAAGCCCTGTTATTCCGCCCCTTCCCTCATCATCCTGTGGTACTGTTCCACCGGCATTATCGAGAAGAACGCCCTTTCCACCACCTCGCTCATGGACGGGTGTATGTGCATTCCCGCGTATATCGGCTCAGGATCCTGCTCTCTCGTGTACATGAGGTTGATTATCTCCTGAATCAGTATCGAAGCCCAAGGGCCGATAATGTGAGCGCCTAAGATTTTTCGGTCGTCAGCTTTCAGGATTATCTTCACGAACCAGTCCTTCGCACCTATCGCTTCGCCCTTTGCCGTGTTCTCGTACTTGTAAAAGCCTATCAGAACGCCGTCCTTGCCATACTTTTCGATTGCCTCTTTCG
>WALJ01000061.1 GCA_015522885.1 Thermoplasmata archaeon | reverse complement strand
GTCATAGACCCGGCGTTCAACCGCATTGTCGGCCTCAACTTCACATCGGATAAGGGAAGGCTTCTGGAAAATCTCGTGTTTCTCGAACTGAAAAGGAGAGGCGCGGAGGTATACTACCATTCTAAGAGGAAGGAGTGCGATTTCGTTGTTAAAGAGGGAAACAGGATCGTGCAGGCGATACAGGTCTCCTATCTTCTCACCGACAGCAGCAGGGAGCGGGAGATTGAAGGACTGCTGGAGGCCGCAAAGAGATTCAATCTCAAAGAAGGTATGATCCTCACATACGACCGGCAGGAGGAGTTAGCCATAGACGGGGTGAAAATCAGGGTTGTGCCTGTTCTCAGATGGATTCTTAACAGGGAAAATGCAATAATTCCCAATCATTATGTCTCTGACTATAGTATCCACTAAAGCAATGTTTTCCTTCGCTGGAAATCCCCGTCAACCGAAGCGGCGCAGTTGATTATGACCTTCACAGGGAGAAATGCACATGGAATAAAAGATTATACTCAGAGACATCATTAGTTTGGAAAGTTATGTCTCTGACTATAATGGCAGTTATTTTTAACCTTCCTGAGCTAGGCATTACAACTATTCAGAGACATCACAGAAAATGTCCAGCTAAAAGGGAAAACTAGTGCCGCTCAGCTCGCCCATCACTCATCATGTTTCAGCCATAGAGCTCTCATCATTGCGGCGCTCCGCCATACATCTACGCCTTTATAGTCTTCTACCTGAGCTCGAAGACTGCTAGTCAGAGACATCATTAGTTCGGAAGCTTCTGTCTCCGACTATAATCCCTTTCCACCCTTATCAGGATGTTGCCGCTCCTATCTTCCGTTCCGAAGCGCACATCTTCCAGCATAGCGAGGAGTTCCATTGCCGTCTTCGCATGCGAGCTTACTCCCGCGGTAAGGATTTCGGAATTCCCTGCCATCGCCGCGTACAGCAGAAGCTGGTCTGCTAGGTGCGCATCCGCACCTGCGCCCGCCTCGAGATATTCCCTCATCTCTTTCCCGGCTTTTTCACCCACGATTTCGGCTTTTAAGCCCCTTTCACCCAGTGCATTTGCGCCTATTATCGAGTTCTCTGATTCCGCCACCAGACTTATCGCAGCACCCGGAGATCTTGCCTTGCTATTCTCTATCTCGATAGTGCTTCTGTAATCTTCAAGTTCTTTAACTGCGGAGCGCTCCATTCTTTCGGGAACATGAGCGGGAAGACCCGAGTAGTTCACCTTTCCCCGGATTTCTTCGATACGGCCGCCTGTCAGAGATATGCCTCTCAATTTCGAGTGTTTCACGGTGAGCAGCACCTCTCCGCCTCCTTTGGGGTAATAGCCTCTTCTGATGAGCTTCATATCAAGTGAAGCGCCCATCCTCTTAAGAGCCGGAAGAAGAGCGTGGGTCGTGTGGTCCGCAGGAGGTGACCATTTGACATCCGTCCCTCCGCGAAGTATGACTTTACTCTCTCCTTTTGCCTTCAAAAGAGCCGGCAGTATCGCCTGAATCATCAGGGTTATGCTGCCTGCAGTGCCGCAGTCGAATATGTACGAGCCTCTCCGAGGTTCCGAAGGGATGAACTCGATATCCGTTGAACCGAGATTCGCACCTTTCACCTTCGCATCCGTAATTTCTTTCAGAGCGAGGACAGTGGTGAGGTGCTGGGGCTTCAACCCGGGCTTCGGACGATTCGCCCTTATGTTCCTTATTCTTACGGGTTCCGAACGGAGAGCGCTCCACGCCAGCGCTATCCTGAGTATCTGGCCGCCGCCTTCGCCCATGGAGCCGTCTATGGTGAGCATAGGGAGAGAATGGGGTTGAGTAAAAATAGATGTTGGAAAAGTTTAAAAGGAAAGGAACAATATAGTTTATGATGAAAGACCACTTTCTCCTCCTATCCGAGCATCAGGATGAAATCCTTATAGGAGGAAGCATACTCTCAGGTTTCATTGCTGCGATAATTGTTGCGCTTATCATAGATTTGCGACTTGCAGTATGCCTCGGAATTGCTATTCCAATATTCGTGTTTTTCTATGGTTTAATGCTTATCTCTGCCTCAGTAAGGGGTGAGGACTATAAGCCCGCCAATAGGATGGCAAAAAAGATGAAAGAAGTGAAAGAAGGTTCACCACCTTCTATTAAGGATATTCCGTTTTCCGATAAGCATATGGCACGCCTCGCCCTTAAAGGTGAGATTAGGAAGGCGGCCCTAGTATACGCTATTTGGATTTTGGTTTTTACCCTTCTTGGTGCTTTTTTGGCAGGGTATTTTCTTAGTGGAGAGAGCCTCTCTTTTCTCTCAGACCATATGTTTTTAAATTATATTATTCTGGTTCTTTTCTTTGTTCCTCCAGCCTATATAGAAATGAAAAGAAGGCTTGAAAGAGCCCTCGAAATCCTGAAAAAGAATGAGATAGACGACCCGTATTATACACCTCATGTTACATTCCCTCTGGAAAAAGACCGATAAATTCCTGCAAATCTTTTTGAATCTATCAACAAAGCCGGGGCCGGGACGAGCAAAATTGCAAGGCAATTTTGCGAGTCAGGCCTTTTGCAAAGCAAAAGGTCGTAGGCCACGGCCCTTTTTCTAACCGATAACATAGGGACAGAAGGCCGGGGCCGGGACTTCCGACGATAGGAGGAAGTAAGGCCACGGCCCTTTCTTCACCGATATAGCC
>WALJ01000060.1 GCA_015522885.1 Thermoplasmata archaeon | reverse complement strand
GCTCCATTCGACGGGCTTGTTATGGGCAATCTCTATAGCGACCTTAACACGGCATATGTGGACTATTCCTTTACGAATAACTATACAAGAGAACTGGACATATCACTGCAAATAACGGCCTATGATTCCGGCGGTTCCGTAGTGGGAACATCCGGCGATTCTTTCACCGCTCCCGCTGGAGCACACATCGCAAGAACCGCATCGGTATCCGTGAGCGGGTATCCCAGCTATGCAATAGTGAGAGTGACCGAAAATATCTCGGGCTGGAGCTATGAACTCAGGAGGGATGCATGATGGGACATGCCGGAAAGGCATCGGTCGTGGGAATCCTCTACTTCATTTTTCTTGTAGCGGTCCCACTCGGTTTTGTTACAATCCTGTCTTCCTATATCGGAGCGGCAGGCGGAGACCCTTCCAGATATTTCCACGGCACGGCACTGTACATATTGCTGCTGGGAACGGGCACTGCGATTCTTGCATCATTGGGAGCATATTACGAGAAAGGTAGCGGGAAAAGGCTGGCATTTGCGCTCGGTTCCTCTGTTTTTCTTGCTCTCTGGGGATACTTTTTCATAGGAAGTATGAGCATTTATTATATGGGCGATACCTATGCTTATGAGGTCTTTGTTCCCGGCATAGCAGTGGTGCTGGCGCTCTCTCTGTCCTTCAAAATAGTGTACCGGATTGTCGAGTATTATGTTTACAAAGACGAATACAGGGAAGGGAACGCACCACCTCCTGATGAATATTACGAAGAAGAATATGCCTATCCTGTCGATGATGGAATGCGAGAGCACCAGCCCCGAAACGAGGGCGAAGAAGAGATGTATTTTTAGATATTTATTAAATATTTGGCCTTCGGGAATAGATTGAAATACTCTGCACTATTCTGAGACCCAGTGATTGCCGCAAGCATACTTCTGTTGATCGCCATCGCAACAGCTCTGTATATGGCATGGACCATAGGAGCGAATGACGTAGCGAACTCGATGGCAACCGCCGTGGGAGGAAAGGCGATAAGTCTCAAACAGGCAGTCATTATCGCAGGTATTTTGGAGATGGCCGGTGCGGTGCTTCTCGGAGAGCATGTTACAAAGACCGTCGGTAAAGGGATAGTGGACCTTCCTGCTCTGGGAGACAGCAATGTTATCATAATCGGCATGTTATCCGCTCTTCTGGCGGCAGCGATAGGAGTCACGCTGGCAACATGGAAAGAGTTGCCTGTTTCCACATCGCATTTCATAGTCGGTGCGGTCATGGGTTTCGGACTGATTGCCGGGGGAGTGACTGCCATAGACTGGATGAAAATGGGTCTGATAGCCTCCAGCTGGGTCATATCTCCAATCGCGGGGATGATTATCGCATACATAATTTTCAAGATAATAGCGAAGTTCGTTCTGGCAAGCGAAAATCCGCTGAGGAGCGCTGTCAGAGGCAGCCCGATATATGTCGGAGCCACATTCTTCGTGATTGCTCTTTCCCTGAATCTCAAGACAAGCTTCGGAAAGAAACTCGGGATAAGCAACAACATTCCCATGGTGATTCTCGTAGCTTTGATTGTCGGAGCGATAACAGGTCTTGTTGGATACTATCTGATTTCCCGCGCAGTGGAAAGATGGCCCGATGACGGAGATAGATATAAAAGAGTAGAAAGGATATTCAGAAACCTCCAGATAATGACCTCGTGCTATGTGGCATTCGCCCACGGAGCGAACGATGTCGCCAATGCGATAGGTCCTCTCGGAACCCTCTTTCTCACGGTTCAGAATAATGCGATACCTACCGGTGCGAGCATTCCATGGTACCTGCTTGCATTGGGCGGCCTCGGAATAAGTGTTGGAGTGTTCACATGGGGATACAAGGTGATAAAGACAATAGGCTTCAAAATAACGGAACTGACAAACACGAGAGGCTATTCCATAGATTTCGCTGTGGCAACCACGGTTCTGGGCTTTTCCAAGATAGGCATGCCCATATCCACCACACATACGGTCGTGGGCGCTGTTGTGGGTGTCGGTCTGGCAAGGGGTCTTGCGGCCGTGGACCTGAGGGTGCTGCGGAACATAGTCATATCATGGCTGATAACCATACCGCTTGCGGTCGGTCTTTCGATTTCTTTATATATGGGATTGAGCTATTTGTTATTGTGAGATGATACCATGAAGTACAGAGCACCAATCGGAAAAACACTGAGAACCTCCCCGTTCGAAGGTCTCATAGAGCATGCAGGCAAGGTAAGAGAGTGCGTTAAGGCCCTGGACGAGGCGCTTACAGCCTTTGGAAAGGGGGATATGGAAAAATTCAGGGTTCTGAAGAAGAGAGTGGAGGAGCTTGAAAGCGAAGCGGATAGAATAAAAAGCAATATAAGGAATCACCTTCCGAAAAGCGTATGGATGCCGGTTGACAAGCAATTCTTTCTCATGACGCTTACCCAGCAGGACAGCATACTCGATTATGCCGAAGATGCGGTAATATGGATAGATATGCGGGAAAAGCCGCTGCCCCCGGAACTTTTTGAGGATTTTTCAAAATTGCAAAAGGTTGTGGTGAGAACTGTCGAGGAGTTCGAAAAAGCGGTCAATAATATGCCGCATGTACTGGAAACCTCATTTTCAGAGAAAGAAAGGGACGAGACCAAGGGATACATATACAGCGTTCATCGATTCGAACACGAGTCGGACATACTCGAAAGGAACCTGACAAAAAGGATATTTTCTCTGGAAGATAAGATGGACCCCGTGACTATATGGCATCTTATAAAGCTCGTCAATATCCTCGGAGATATAGCGGACCATGCCGAGAATGCAGCCGACAGAATAAGGGCCATGATTGCGAAGTAATATGTACGACAAAATACCGACAATTCTGACCGCACAGGAAATCCTCGATAAAGCCTTCAAAAAAGCGGAAAAGATAGGTTACAAAGGGAAAAGGGATGACAGCCTGAACAGGATAAACAGCTTTTCCGATACGGTCTCACATACTCTGAGGCGCTATGTGAAGAAATTTCCGTCGATAGACGACCTCATTCCGTTTTACAGAGAACTGATAGATATAGAAGTGGGCAGGGATGCCCTTAAGAAGTCTCTTTCAAACATCCAATGGGCTTCCAATAAGGCGGTCTCCATAGCAAGAAGAGAAAAGGAGCGCATGAATGAGAACAACCACGGGTTCATCCGAAAAAAGGTCTACGGAAGGATATCTTCCGTGGTGAAAAAGATTGACGGAGACCTGAAAGTACTTTCAAGGGCCAGAGCGATATTGAGGAATCTGCCGGAAATGAGAGAGGATGCTGTCAATGTCGTTATGGCGGGATATCCGAATGTCGGGAAATCTTCCATTATAAGAGCGCTCTCCACCGCAGAACCTGAGATTGCAGTCTATCCGTTCACAACCAAGCAGATAATAGTCGGACATCGTGTAGAAAAAACAGGGGCATTCCAGTTTATAGACACACCTGGCCTTCTTGACAGAGCATCCGAAAAAAGCAACGAGATAGAGAGAAAGGCGATGGCCGCACTGAGCTATGCGACGGACATACTTGTTTTCGTCATAGACCCGAGCGAAACCTGCGGTTATGAGGTGGAAAAGCAGGAAAAACTGATGGAACACATTAAAGAGAAATTTTCCGCGCCCGCCATCATTGTAGAGGCAAAATCCGATATTATAAAGAGAAAAACAGGTAATTTAAAAGTTTCAGTCGTTACCGGCGAGGGAATGGAAGAGCTTATGGACCGCATCAGAGAGACCGCAGGTACTCTTCGTACTCTTTCGGGCTCATCAGACCCTGAGGTTCTTCGGTAATCTCTATCTTCGCAATCCATCCTTTTCCATAGGGATCCTTATTGATAAGTTCCGGTTCGTCCTCGAGCTCTTTGTTGATAGCGACCACTTTTCCGGATACCGGGGAGAACACATCCGAAGCGTTCTTGACCGATTCCACCGTACAGAGGACATCCCCGGCCTCGAGAAGTATGCCCTTATTCGGGAGTTCCACATATACTATATCGGTCATCTCTTTCTGTGCGTGATCCGTTATTCCGATGGTCGCAAGATTTCCCTTTATGCGAGCCCATTCATGATCCTTTGTATAAACTCTGTCTTCCGGATTCATGTTATCGCATGTGGAATGCCATGGAGTATAAATTATTTCTCTTTTCGGTCCTCGAATTGCACGAAGAGTGCATAGGCCATGAATCTCTCTGTTCCCTCTCCTCGGTCTTTATAGTCAGAGATATGAGCTTCCGAACTTGTGATGCTCCTGACTGGCAGTTTCGAGAGAATTCCTGAGGAGCGACAGTTCCGGGTATGCCTTCCGTCGGGAGGACAGAATAATTTTTGTACTCTACAAAGCACTAAAACCTCCCAAACCCCTTTATACCCCCTTTTTATTCCATTATCATGTTCGAGCGCCCGCGAGGAACCCGAGATTTCGGACCCGAGGAGATGGCAGAGCGCAGGAAATTAGAGAATATCCTGAGAAAGACCTTTGAGAGCTACGGCTACAGGGAGATAATGACCCCGAGCTTCGAGAATGCCGAGCTTTTCGTGGAGCGCTCCGGCCCGGCCATTCTGGATGAGATGTATGTGTTCGAGGACAAAGGGGGCAGGAAACTCGCTCTCAGGC
Source organism: Thermoplasmata archaeon (assembly GCA_015522885.1). Taxonomy (GTDB): domain Archaea; phylum Thermoplasmatota; class Thermoplasmata; order WALJ01; family WALJ01; genus WALJ01. The sequence goes on along the minus strand of WALJ01000060.1, from coordinate 457 downwards.
CGGAACTGACCGCTCCCGTGATGCGCTTTTATGCGAACGAGATGCAGAGGGAGCCGAAACCCCTCAAGCTCTATTATTTCGGGCAGGCATACCGGTATGAAAGGCCTCAGAAAGGCAGGTACAGGGAGTTCTGGCAGATGGGGCTCGAACTTATAGGTGCGGACACGCCTGAGGCAACCGCTGAGATGATTTCCGTCGCCTACGATTCCATGAAAAATGCGGGATTGAAGGACTTCAGGCTGAGAATAGGCGATATTGCGATTCTGAAGGACTTTCTTGAGAAGAACGGAATGAACGACAGGGAGACCATGAGGCTCATAGACAAAAAAGAGCTTGGAGCGCTCCCTGAAAAACTTGCGGACTTCATCTCCATCGACAGGGCCGAAGATGTCATCGGCCCGAAAGAAGCGGTTGAACATTATAAAGAGGTTCTGGATATCCTTAAAGCCGGCAGCGT
>WALJ01000059.1 GCA_015522885.1 Thermoplasmata archaeon | reverse complement strand
TGCCGAAGGATGTGGACACCGACTGCGCTCCTCTGGGCACCCTTTTCGAAGACACCGCTTTCATAGTCCTCGACGGCCTCATATCCGACATAATGGAGAGGAAAGGGGAGAACGACGAGAGCATGCGCTCCAGACATGCGATATGGGTCTAATTCAGAAACTTCTTTATTTTCGGTCCTGCACCGTATATCAGTGCCATTATGTAAAGGACCTGAAGTATCGGTTTGAATGAGAGCGCGAATACCGTCAATGGCCCGAAAAGTGTCGCCGCTATGCTGAGGGATATTGCCTGAGAACTGGCGGTGGCGCCAAGTATCAGTATCATACCCTGCTCATACCTGAATTTCATCAGTTTCGCAGTGATGAACGACAGTCCTGTTTGGATCAGATAGTAGAGTATGAGCGCAAGGAATATCCACAGGAACATTTCAGGCCGTTTCAGTACCGCTCTGGATACCTTTGCCACGGAGAAGAAGACTATGAGGAGTATGCCGATGGCGGATATTCCGGGAAAGAGCTTCTTGACATCCATGAAGTACTCCATGCCCTTCCTCTTTATTATGGCCTTTCGGGTAAGCATTCCGAATGCAAGTGGGACCAGTATGTAGAGCAGCAAAAGGGATGCCAGGACCGTGGGGTCGAAAGATACGAAGACTCCTCCGCTGAACCACAGTATCACCGGAGAAACGACGGGTATCAGAAGAAGGCCTGCGACCGCTATGACAAGGGCATCCTCCACGCTTGCATCCGCTATTCCCGACCAGCCTATCAGCATATTGGAGCAGGGTATGGCGCCCACCATGACCATTGCAAAGGCGATATCCGGGTAATCTATCAGAATGGTCCTCGAAATGAAATATGCGGTAACCGAAGCGACGCCATATGCGAACAGAAGGGTGGTACCGATGAGTCTGAAGTTTCTCCCGGCCTTTTTGACCTTTTCGACCGCCATTCCCGTGAGCATGGGATAGAGCATGACGAAGACCGCAAGTATGCTTATTGGCTTTATGTTCAGAGCGCTGAAATCCGTGAGATAACCGGCGAGAAGAGCGAGTATGAAGTCTGCGAGAACATAGATGTACAGCCTCTTCTTCAGGTTGATAAGGAGCTTTCTCATGCCCGCACATCTGAAACGGACTTATTAAGATATTGACCGGATATTGCCGGGTACCAGACAGGATGTCTCGGAGAACGCCGACGATGGTAAAAGGAAGAGAAAAATGCGTCGCACTGTGCATTTATAGTCGCCGACCTAACGTTGTTAACTTATATCTTTGATAGACATCTTTCCTTCGGTCGGAGACTGCCAGTCAGAGACATCATTAGTTTAGAAGGCTATGTCTCTGACTCTAATCGCCAGTATGCTTGAGGCCCTGGGTGAACGACCTTTTCCTGTACTTCCTGTAGAGATATTCGGCAAGATATGATGCACCGAACAGAATGAGCGTTCCGTAGAAAACATATACCTGCCCTTTTACCTGATAGTAGAACAAAGCTGCCAGCACCGAGGATATCAGCACTGCGTTGAAAATAAGGACTTTCTTTATCCCACCGATCTCTTCGGTCAGACGATAGTGTGAAACTATGACAAATATATATATGACTATGAAAACAGCACTGGTCATTGATGCTATCCCGTCCATATTGAGGAAAAGAGCAAAGAAAAGGCTTAGAGCTGCTGTTATATAGAGCCCTTCCGGGGATTTGAACCATACTTTCCTCTCAAAAACCACTGGCAGTTCTCCGTCTTTGGCAAGTGCGTATGCCACGTTGGCTCCTCCATAAAGTGTCGCATTCAATGCGGAGGAGATCGAAAACAGAGCCCCCAGCGATACCAGAAGAAACCCAAGGTTTCCGAGGAAGGGCCTGGCAGCGACTGCGAGTGCATTGTCCTGTGCGGTTATGAGTTCATTCAAAGGAAGGTTTCCGACGGCCACCAGAGATATCAGAACATAGACAACGGATACAATGAGTATGCTTATATAGATAGCACGTGGAACATTTCTTTTCGGATTCTCCATGTTCTCAGAAGCGTTTGTTATCAGACCGAAACCCATATAGGAGAGAAAAAATATTACCGCGGCATTGATGGTGCCATTAATGTGCTGCGTATCGAAGGAAGGGGTAACATAAGACGGATTTATCGTGAATACTCCGAAGATGATGAATATAAAAAGAATCGATAGCTTTGTCAGGACTATATAGAACTCCGCTTTCCCGACAGCTCTGGAACCAAAGAAATTCAGTGCGGTGAACAAGGCTATGACCCCCGCTTCAACTGCGGCGATTGAAAGGGGTTTTTGGCTTACACCTACCAGCGGAAGAAAATAACCGGTAAAGCCTTTCGCAAAGAGAGATATGGAGATGACATAACTGATCCACATTAGAATGCTGAGGGTTCCCGTGACTATTCCGTCACCGAAGCCTTTCATTATAAAGGCTATGGGACCTGCATTGGAGATTATTTTCGAGCCCATGTGTGCATAGGAATATGCGACTGCAACTGCCAGCAAACCGGAGATGATGAAAGCGATGGGGAGATTCTGGCCGGCGAGAGTGGCACCTACACCGAATATGGAGAATATGCTCGCACCTATCATCGTTCCGACGGCGAGTGCGACCGCAGCCCACATGCTCATCTTTTTGTTCTTCTTCATGATATCACGGCACCAGCCTGAACCTGTCCCTCGGGAATATCGTTGTTTCCCTGACATTGTCGAGGCCGAGCGCCTTTTCTATCAGTCTCTCGATTCCGAGGCCTATACCACCGTGCGGCGGCATGCCGTATCTGAATGCTTTCAGGTAGAACTCGAAATCCCCCGGGTTAAGTCCTTTTTTCCTTATCCTTCTCTCCAGCACTTCCGGTCTGTGCTCCCTCTGGCCCCCTGATGCCAGTTCCTGTCCCTTGAATTCGAGGTCGAATGAATATGACCATGGGGTGCCATCCTTTTCCATGATATAGAATGGCTTTTCCTCCTCAGGATATTCCACAACGAAATAGGCGTCATATCCCTTCTCGGCCATTATCTCTCCGAGAATCCTCTCTCCTTCGGTGTCCAGGTCATTCTCCACCTTCTTTCCCCTGTTGGCAAGCATCTTCTTCGCTTCCTCGAATCTTATTCTCGGATAGGGTCTTTTCGGGGCTTTGAGTTCTATACCCAGAATATCCAGCTGGCATTTTCCGTTCTCGATGATTGCATTTATTGCGCTGTCCAGCATCTCCTCCACTGC
>WALJ01000058.1 GCA_015522885.1 Thermoplasmata archaeon | reverse complement strand
GAATGGACGGGGATAATGAAAAGGATTCTTGCCAATCCCTATGGATATCTAAAGGAATATTTTCTCCGAAATCTGAGTGAAAGTGCGTTTTCAGCGGATAAAAGGAGGTTCGGATGGAAGATAAGGCAGAGAAGGGAAGACAGAAGGGAGCTGGCTTTGTTTGCCATCGGCGTACTTCACAACATATTCAGTGTAAGGGGTGTGGGATAATTTTGTCCCAATGCCGGACGCACCTTTATAAGACTTGCTGTTAATGCCGTGGGGTGCTTCTTTGGTATGTCATAGCCATGCTGGCCCTGGCCCTTGTGACCGGAATCTTCGCCTCTCTTTTCGGGATAGGTGGGGGAAGCATAATCGTACCCCTGCTCGTCATACTCTTCTCGTTCGGCCCGAAATCAGCTATAGGGACAGGAGCTATCTGCGTACCTTTCATAGCTTTTTCCTCATCGCTCTCTCATAGCAAGTTCAAGGCCGTTGACCGGGAGACAGGCCTGAGGATTGCCGCGGGAACGGTTCCGGGGGCTTTCATAGGGGCGGCTCTGACCAGCATTGCACCTTCGGACATTCTCATGGGATTTCTGGCACTTATACTCATCGCTGCAGGTCTGAAAATATTCATTCACAGGAACTCCGGGGAGAAGAAGATGCACAGAAACCTTGCCATACTGCTGGGTCTCGGTGCCGGTATAACCGCAGGCATGCTGGGGATAGGCGGCGGAATAATCATAGTTCCTGCCCTGCTGTTCATAGGTGTGAGCCCGCACAGGTCAGTGGCGACTTCATCCTTCGTGATAATATTCACCGGAACGGCGAGCGCTCTCACTCACGGGTATCTGGGACAGCTGGATTACCCCACGGCTCTTCTGCTTGTACTCGGAGCGGTTCCCGGCACAAAGCTGGGTGCGGAACTGGCGCACATAACAAAGGCAGACCATCTCAAGGCGATACTGGGGGCATTCCTGATACTGATGGCTGCGAGAATACTGTGGGGGATGGTATTTTGAGGAAGAGCACTGAGAAATATGCCGGAAATTCTCCTTTCTTTTACAGAGGGATAGAATACAGGGTGGAATACAGAAATGTGAAACATGCCCGCATAGATATACGAAGAGGGGAGATTACGGTCATCCTCAGAAAGGGCATGAAAGCGGAGGATTTCCTCCAAGAACACTGGAACTGGGTGGAAAAGCATTACCGCCAGTATATGAAGACGAGAGAAAGAACGCTCTCTGAGTTGGATAAAAACGAGGTGTTCATACTCGGAGAAAGGCACGAGATAGTCCGCGACTGCAAATTGGGGCCGTCAATCCGGGAAGGCAGGATTACGGTCTGCCTCGAGAGGCCGCGGGAAACGAAGGAGATGCTGAAAGAACTGCTTCGAAATGAAATCGTGAAAAGGGTGGAGAGGTACTCGGCGCTCCTCGGTGAAAGAGCTGAAAAGATATTCATCCGAGAGCAGGTTACGAAATGGGGTACATGTTCATCCAAAAGAAACCTTGGGTTCAACCTGAGGCTGATATTCACAGAACCCGAGTTTCTGGACTACATCGTCGCGCACGAGGTGACCCACCTGAGGCACATGAACCACGGCAGGGAGTTCAAAAGGGAACTGAGAGCGCTCTACGGAAAGGAGCCGCCGACAAAGGAGCATATGATGAGGCACTGGTTCAGGAGCACCTTTATGATGGAGAATCTGACAGGTAAAAACAGGGAGTGAATAGGAGGGGCGGAGCACTTTTACGGACCTTCATGTGTTATGTGCAGACATATTATTCAAGAATTTTATTCTGCTGCACATCCCACAATTTTAATATCTCATCGATTTACCTCCGTGATTCCCAACCCGCTCTCCATCGAAAATCCGGACTGGACATTCATAGCGTGGGGCATCTGGGTTGCCTTCAACCTCGCACTTTTCGCATTCATAAAGGTAAAGCATCCGATGGCGAGGGCATCTCAGAGAAAGGCCATGGACTTCATATTCTATGATGTGGCCGTGTTCGGCTCCGCAATGCTCATAGACATCGTTTTATGGTATTATTTTCCCAACGGGGCATACGCCGAGGCTCTTTTTCTCACCCTGCGCTCCAACCTCATAATCTTTCCTTATCTCGGTCTGTGGGTCGTTCTCATGGCATTCTTTTCCGACATATCCAGAGCCTCCAGAAGGTCGATAGACTACAGGCCCGCTACACTGCTATTCCTGACAGGCTTGGGGATTGTGATTTTCATGCTTAACCTGTCCTGACATAAAGAAGGAAAAGCACCCAAAGAAATTTAATACATCCTCCCTATTCTGTGGAGAGACTATGGACAGAACGATAGGAAACAAATACGACCCGACCACGGCGGAACGAAAGATTTACGAGCTCTGGGAGAAAAAGAACACCTATGAGAGGGTAAAAGACAGCAGGATGAAGGGAAAGGAAATTTACTTTCTGGACTCCCTGCACAGTCTGTACGACATGAATTCGCCCGAAATAGTCTATTCAATGCTGGTCAAAGATGCAATAATCCGATATCTGAGAATGAGAGGTTACAATGTGAAGGACAAACCCGGCTTCGAAGGCTATGTTCCCGAAGCAGAGAGCAGAGCCATGGAAGACCTCGAACTGGAGAGCGAAGAAGATATCGGGAGAATAGGGCGGGAAAAATACCTGAATGCCTGCAGAAAAGAGGCGAGGGAAATAAGGGGAGAGATTGCGGAGTTCTTCAAAAAATTCGGGGTGTGGATGGACTGGAAACATCCTTACACTCCTCTGGACAATAGATATGTCGAAGCAGTCTGGTATGCCTTCAAAGCCCTGAGCGAAAAAGGTCTTGTGGATAGGTTCAGAGGCATAGGACAGTGGTGCCCTCACTGCAAAAGCTTTCTATCCGCATCGGAGATAAAGACAGAAACAGAATGGAAGAGGGGAATATATGTCAAGTTTCCCTTGAAAGGCAGAAAGAAGGAGTATCTTGTGGTCTGGTTTTCCGAGCCCTGGCGACTCACGGCAACTGTGGCCCTCGAAGTTCTTCCGTCCAAAAAATATTCGGTGATAGAACTGAAGACCAAAGGCGAGAAAATCATAATCGGCTCCGACGAAGCGAAAAAGGTCCTCGAAGACTCCGGAATAACGAAGTATGAGGTTGCGGGGGAGATATCCGGGAAGGAAATCCTCGAAATGCGATACACACACCCTCTTTTCGGGATGGAGCAGGAAGAGGGGGTCATATCGGCAGAAGAAATAGAGTCCGAAGAGCTGAAAATAGACCGGATTTTGCCGGGGCGGTCCGGCGGAGTTACCGGAATGAAGGCTGTGGTGCCGGCGCATTCGGTCCCCGACATGAGTCTGGCGGAGAGAAATTCCGTTCCGGTGATAACACCGGTCGATGAGGCGGGAGAGCTGGGTGAGGACACGGGCAAATATGCCGGGTTCGATATATTCGAAGCGGAGTCTATAATAGTCAGAGACCTTGTAAATACAGGAATGGCTCTATCCACATATGATATCAGAGAAAGCGTCAGATTCTGTTCCAGATGCAATAACAGACTTATACCCCGAATTTCGGAGGAATGGTCGTTCAAGCCCTCGGAAACGGGTGAGAGATCGGAGGAACTGGCATCGGATATCGAATGGTTCCCTGCGTGGATGATGGGCGCGGATTATGACTGGATGGGCGAAACGGTCCCGGTGCCGATATCGAGAAAAGGCTACTGGGGCGTTCCGATGCCCGTATGGATATGTTCCTGCGGACACAGGGAAATAGCTGGCTCTGCGAAGGAACTGGCCGAGAAATCAAAAGAATTCAAGGCGGGCATGGGGCTTCAGAGGCCGTGGATTGACAAATACACGATCAAATGCCCGGAATGCGGAAAAGACATGAAAAGAGTGGAGGAGATACTCTCTCCGGAATTCGTGGACTCTGCCGCTTCATGGGGCCAGCTGCACTATCCTTCCACAGATGCGGAGTTCAAAAGATGGTGGCCCGCAAATCTCATATCCGAACCGCTGAAAAGGTCAAAAGGATGGATATATCTTCAACTGTCGATTTCCGGAGCGGTATTTGAAAAAAAGCCCTTCGAAAGGGTACTGGGGACGGGTAAACTGAACATGTCCTCTGTTGAAGCAAAAAATATCTTGGAACTCAGAAACAGATACGGAACCGATGTACTGAGATACTCTCTTCTGAGGAGCGATGCTCCGTGGATAAGCAGAACCGTGCGCAAAGAGTGGTTTGAGCGGAGTAAAAGCTTTGTAAACACACTGTGGAACGTTCATAGATTCGCTTCCATATATTATAGGTTGTCAGGGTTCAAACCCGAGGAGGCTGCTCTCGAGATAATACACGAATACGGCCTGCCCCAAGATAAGTGGCTCATATCGATAATAGAGGGTGTAAAAGAGAAGTATATGCAGCACATGGACAATCTTATGCTGAATGAAGCTATCAAAGAGGTGGAAATCCTCACCGAAATCATTTCCAGATGGTACATAAGAGCCGTAAGGACGAGGATAAAGAGCGAAAATCTGGAGAAGAGAGAGGTCATGGCGGGATACAGGGCACTTCATGAAGGTATAATAACCGCACTCAAACTTCTGGCACCCTTCGCACCCTATATAAGCGAGATAATGTACAAAAACATAGGAGGTACCGAGGAGAGCATACACAAAGAAATCATTGAAGTTCCAAACAAGCTCATGGTGGACAGATATCTCGAGATAAGGATGGATATAGCAGAGGATATCATAAAGTCTGGAAGAAGGGCCAGAAAAAAGGCCGGTATCGGTCTGAGGTGGCCTGTTAACCGCATCGTTGTGAAGGCGCATTCCCCTGAAGTCGTGGAGGCAAAGGAGCTGTTCGAGGATTTCATAAAAGAGGAGCTCAATGTGAGGACCGTAGAGGTCGTTTCCCCGGCGGAAGAATGGAAAGAGATGATTCTGGAGGTCCACCCTAACCCTGATGCCATAGGTTTGGTTTACAGGCAGTGGTCCAGCAGAATAGCCGTCATGCTTAAAAACAGACCTGCAAAGAAAATCAGGGAAGGGATAGACAAGGGAGAATACTATCTCGGAATTGAGGGTCAGTTGGTGAAGATACTTCCGAACATGGTGCAGTTCGTATCCAAGCTTCCGGAATATGTGATTGAGTCCGAGTTTCTGGACGGAAAGGTGTATCTTGATATAAGAAGGGGCGAAGAACTCGCGGTGGAGGGGAGGATGAGGGAAATAGTGAGAATGGTTCAGGACATGAGGAAAGATATGGACCTGAATTTCGGTGATTACATAAACCTCTACATATCGGGAAACGAGGATATAGAGAATGCGGTGGAAACATGGGGCGAAGAGATTGCGGAGAGCACGAAGGCTCAGGAAATCACACTCACGAACGAAGAAGGAATGGAGGGGGAGTACATTGTCGAGTGGTATATCGAGGGCGAAAAGGTCGTTGTGGGTATAACTCCTCTGTACTGGGAAGAGATGGTGAGCGCATTTTCGAGAATTCCCGGGATTAGCAAGCAGAGAGCCGAGACCCTGTTCGATGCGGGATACATAAACATGGACATGCTCAGGGGAGCGAAGGAAGACGAACTGACCCAAATATCCGGTATAACAGCTGCCCATGCCAAAAAGATTCTTTCCTATCTGAAGACGAATTTTTCGGAAGGCGCTCTTCTGATTCGATTGGAAGACGGATACCAGTGCTCCGCATGCGGGGCAATAATGAACGAACCGGAAGAAATTTGTCCGAAATGCCACCTCCCGCTTTATGTAAAAAAGACGAAAGAAGCCGAGGAAAAAGAGATTGAAGAGAGAGTTCCCTCCGAAGAAGAAACAGAGGAAGAGTTCATCGATACCGTTGCAAAAATAAAGGGAATAGGGCCGTCAAAGGCAAGAGCCCTCTATAAAGCAGGTTATCATACCATAAATGACCTGAGAAATGCCGCTCTGAAAGATCTATCTTCGGTGCCCAAGATGAGCGAGGCTCTGGCGGAAATCATAAAAGAGCAGTTCGGAGGGCTTCCGGAGAAGGTGCCAGAGAAAGAGAGCGCTGAAAAAGGGGAAAAAGAGGAAGAGGCCGTCGAGATGAGTGAAGAGGAGTTCATAAGGGAGATCTCGAAGATAAAGGGCATAGGTCCTTCGAAAGCAAGAGCCCTTTACAAGGCAGGGTATCACACGACAGAGGCCCTGAGAAATGCAAGTCCGGAAGAGCTGGCAAAGGTCAAAAGGTTCAGCAGAGCTCTTGCGGAAACCATAAAAGAGGCGTATCCCTCCGAAACCTCAAAAAAAGAGGCAAAAAAGCCGAAGAAAGAGGTACCTGTGAAAACCGCCGAAAAGATAGAATGGAGGCCGGGAAGATTATTTTTGTTCAGAGATTCAAAGGCTATGTATGAGTATGCGAAGAAAGAGGAAGAGAGCAAAAAGATAATGTATCTTACAAAGGAGTCTCCGAAATCACTGAAATCTACATACGGTCTCTCAGCAGGCGATGCGTTCCAGATATCGAACATTGCAAAAAAAGCGCTCAGACCTAACGAACTTGACAGAATAGCCCTCAAGATACAGAAATTTACCTCGAAAAAGGGGGAAAAGATTGTTGTCAGCGACAGCTTCGACCAGGTGGTTTCCAACAACAGCTTTGAGTCGGTCATGAATTTTCTGGATGCCCTGAAGGAAGATTTCGCATCCAAGAACTGCATGCTTGTTCTGGCAATAAACCTTGATGTGCTTACAGAAAAAGAGAGGAAGCAGATAGAAGATAAAGCCGACATGGTTCTATGAACTTCGCTTGTCGGATTTGAGACCGGCTTTTCCGGAGAGAAGGAGGAATACGGCGGCATATTCCGGAACCGCCACCTCCCCCTTAAGGTCGTATTTTTCCCCCTTTATCCCGATTTTTACCCGATTTTCCACCAGAAGCTTCGTTTTTTCATTTTCGTATTCATCGGGAATCGCATCTCTCGTCGGTATGAACTCATCCAGTTCGTCTCTGGACATTGGCTTTACAAGGAAACCCGTGCCTCCGTGAAGAGAGCGGGGCAGCCTTATCAGCCTTCTGGTATCCGCGGTAACATGGATGTCGGGATGCACGTCGTATTTCCTGCGCACATGGAATTCTATGAGCTTTATGAAGTTGTCTCTCAGGGATTCGGTTCTGAAGACCTCAATATCCCCTTTTTGCAGGATTCTCAGGTAGTTTTCCCTTTCTCCGAACAGCGAGTGCCACAGTTTCCCGGCGGTATCGGCTCTTATGCCGGAATTTTTCATGAATTCCACCGCATCCTTCTCGTTCATGTCCTTCATCTTCTCCAGAATCTCCGCAGCAACATCCCTTACAAAACCGCCCCAGCCTCCTTCCGTCTCGGGAAGCATATAAGCCAATGAAAAGCTCCTTGTCCTCGGAACCCTCTTTTTCGGGAAGATGTCCGAAAATTCCCTGAAATTGCCTGCCGCATAGTCCATTATCTCCCTTCTCTCGTCGGCATCCATATCGAGAACCCTCGGGCTTCTGATGTGTATGTGATAGCCTCTTCCTCCAGAAAACACGAGGAGCATCTCCTTATCGGAAAATCCCAGATGTTTCCGGAGAAAGATGTCGTAAAGCCTTATTATCTCCTCCTTAACGGCGGAAAGCTGCTCCTCATAGCTGAGTTTCTCCGCATTCGGCAGTCCGTCGGCATCTAGGTCGAATATCAGGTCCGCACCCATCCACCCTTTTTCCGGGGAATCCATGGGCTTCTCCGGGCTTCTGTAATAGGCGGACGAATAGTAGGCATGCCTCGGAACCTTCAGGGAAAGGAATTTTTCAATATCGCGCTCCGATTCGAATGTCACCGGCCTCATCATCCCGTCCCTGCCGAAGAGGAAGAAGCCCCATTCCCGCAAACCGAGCCTCGGAGGCCCGGGTATCCTGTTTTTCGAGTAATATCTGAAGAATCTGGCTCTGACGAACTTTATCTCCTCATCACTCAGTTTTCCCTGCTTACCCAATCACCCTCGCCCCCTTATTGTCTATTCTGCATTTTATCCCCTCATCTCCGTCGATGAAGAACACGGAATTGCCGAGCATCGCCTGACTTCCAAGCTTTCCCTCGGGAATACTATCCAGAACATCCGATAGTTTCAGGGATGCCGCAAACTCCCTGCTCACCTTCATGAAATTTTCAAGGCTCTTATCCGCCGTGAATCGCTCCATGGCCTTTTTCCCGCTCATGCGGATCCGTTCCACCGTTTCCATGTCCCCGAGTATGCTCTCCGTATGAATGCCTTCCCCGACCACGATGCAGTTTATCTCTCCGTCGGTCTCCAGTTTTTCAATCTCTCCGTATGGAGGCAGACCCGGCCTTTTTCTTATAACAAGACCGCCGTGATATGCTGCTATGGCATCACTCAGTCCTGTCCTCGATTCCACTTCCGCTGTGTGCGTCCAGCGCAGAGCCTCAGCGCTATTGACTCCATACAAATGTGCGAGAGCCATAGATGCGGCAAGGGTTCCCGTGGCGCTCATCCCGAAGCCCTGCGACAGAGGAAGCCGGAGCTCTATTTTTACGGATATCTTGCCTTCGATTCCGAGCTCCTGTTTTGCAATTGAGAGAGCTCTTCTTGTAACCCTGCCGTCAACACCGGATATCTCAATCCCTTCTCCGTCCGATATCTCAAGCTCGGCTGTCGCACCTCTATCGAGACAGATTCCCGCACCGTATGAGCCGGACCTTTCGGGGTTTTCGTCG
>WALJ01000057.1 GCA_015522885.1 Thermoplasmata archaeon | reverse complement strand
GCATGCCCGTCGTCTGCCGGCACTTCTTCTCCGAGGTGCTTGTATGCGATGTCATAATCGGAAAGGACCATTATCTTAGCGTCTCCCTCTTCAAGCGCATCCTCTGCGGCCATGCGGAGCGCTGCCATGTGATTCCTTCCCGCGTGTCCCGAGAGAATTACTATGTTCTTCAGACCGTGGCGCATGAACTCCGTGAGTATGTCAAAGACAATGGAGTGCAGGGAATCGGGGCTTATGGATATCGTTCCGGGAAAATTCGCGGTTGTCCTGCAGTTTCCGTAGTTCAGCGTCGGGGCTATCAGAACCTTATATTTTTCACCTTCCAATATCCTCTCGACATCTTCCGCCACTTTCTCCGGCTGTATCGTATCCGTGTTCAGAGGCAGATGCCAGCCGTGCTCCTCCACGGCGCCTATCGGCAGTATCACCGTACTAAAATCATCCACTGCATTCGAGAATTCTTCGGAGGTCAACTCTTCTATCTTCAAAGTATCACCGGCGGAAAAGAGAGCCTCTCATATATAGGGACATCGCTCAGAGAAGCTTTCCTATGTGTTCTCCCACTTCTGCGCTCTTCTTCAGTATGGCTTTGACTTCTCGGCCTTTCTCGACATTCAAAACAAGGAGAGCTCTCGGACCCGCCGGATGAATGAGCAACTTGGAGCCTTCGAGGTCCACCTCCACGTCTCTCAGTTTATCTCTCAGCTCCTTTGTGGCTGTCTGTGCGGCACCGAGCAGAATCGCTGACATTGTGGTGAATGTCTCGAGATGTGCGTTCGGCGGAGCCTCTCCGTAGATATGGGCACCGCTCGTTGACACTACGAGCACCCCGTTGACGCCTTCGATTCCTCTCAGCTCTTCGATAGCTCTGTCCATCGCATCCATGTCAATGCCTCTGTTCGTTCTACCCCCTATCGTGATATGCTTATAAACCTTTCTGATGCCTATACATAAATACATATAAGCTCTCGAAAAAGAGGCTTTTCTCAGCCATTTTCCATGTTTTGCCCATTTTTTCCAGAAAACGCGGATTCGTATGAGAAGATGCTACAAAATATGCCCTTCCTCCATTCCGCAACAGCCGTGGAGCGGTGGAAAGAAACCTCTTTATCAAGGCAGATCCCCTGTCCTCACTTTCAAGAGCCAGAGAGATGTCACCGTAATCGATTCCCGATTCAGGCAGATAGGGAGGATTGAATGTTATCACATCGAATTTTTCCTTCAGCCCCTCCGCAACATCCGTTTTTACGAGCTCTATCTCGACTCCGTTTCTCTTCAGATTCATTTCGGTGCATTTCAGAGCCCTATCGTCTATGTCGGTGGCCGCAACTGCGGCTCCTTCCAGTGCCGCGGCTATCGCAATTATTCCGGTACCCGTGCCTATGTCGAGTAGTCTGTCTCCCTCTCTGACCTCCGCAGCTTCCAGAAGAAGGTAAGAATCTTCCCTCGGAGGGTAAACACCTTCACACTCGCTTATCTCAGGATGCCTCTTCATTCATCTCTTTCTCCAATTTTTCAATGCCTGCGGTGTAGTCTGTTTCCCGGAATATTTCCAAGGCCTTTCGGTATAATTCCCTCTTTCTATCCACATCCCTGCATCTTCCGGCCCACTCCTCATACATCTCGCCAAGAGCCAGATTCAAGCCCTGTTCTTTCAGTGCTTTTTCCGCCGCATTGTAGTATTTCTCAAAATCATCCCCGAGGATGTGATGTGCGCCCGCAATCACCGTCTTTAATATGGCAAGCCCTCTCTTGTCTCCTATCTTTTCAAGCATTTTCTCAGCCTTCTCCGCCATGTAGAGCGCCTTTTCCGGGTCGCCGAGGCGCAGATAGTTATCGGCGGAGTTCATCATCGAATAAGCTATGAGCTGCATATGTCCCGATATCTCCGCATACAGGGTGGCTTTCTCGAAACTCTCCCTCGCTTTTTCTCTGAGACCGAGATACGACTGATATATGGCGAGATTGTGGTAGTTAACCCCCATAAGCCTGTATTCTTCCCTTTCTTCGAAAAACCCTACGAGCCTTTCGAGGATTTTCACAGCTGCGTTTATGTCTTCGTTTCTGGCAAACACCTTGGCCAGTTCCGACTCGGCGCGTGCTTTTTTCTCCGCATCACCTATTTTTTCATAGAGTTCTACGGCCTTTTTCAGGTGTTCTTTCGCATGTTCATAATCATCCGTATTGTCCAGCACCATTCCCATGGTATATTCCATTTCAGCGGCAAGTTCATCCGACTTTTCCATTTTATCCACTTTTTCGAGGACTTCCTTCGCTTTCTCCTGCTCTCCTGCCGCATTGTAAACACGGGCCAGTGCATTCATTGCGCTGACTCTCGCTCCTTCCGTTTTAAGCACTTTTTTAAGTATCTTTTCCGCTTCCTTTAGATTTCCGGTTGCCCGGAGCGCTTCGCCCTTTGAAATCAGCAGACCGGGATGTTCCGACTCCCTCTGGTTGAGAACACTCAATATCTCGTTGGCTTTTCCCTTGGATATGGCTTCGTCTATAATCCGAAGAGAAAGCCTTTCCGCCATCTCGTACTTCTCGGCCATAAGCAGGTGATATAGTGCCTCTATCTTCCCTCCGATGTCCTCTGCGAGTGAATGGTATCCGAATGCCATCATATGGTCCTTTTTCTGGTCACGTTTCCGTGCGAAAAGGTCGCGTATTATGTCGTGTACGAAATATGTCTCTTCCGTATCGTAATGTATCAGTCCCTTCTTTACCAGAGATTTCAGGGTTTCTATGTCTTTTTCCGTCCTTACAAACGCCTCTGCAGGAGCGCCCTTTCTGTGCACCGTGATGCTGGAAAGCATCTCCCTCTCGGCAGGTTTCAGGCGGTTGTAAAACTCCTCGTTGAGATATGCCTTAACAACACCTTTTCTCATACCGCTCAGGCTTCCCATTTCAAGGGTAAGCGGATGCCCTTTGGTGAATGAATAAACCTCCCTGAGATGTCCTTCCGAAACATACAAACCTTTCGAGACAAGGAATTCTCTGGCCGCATCTTCGGATATTCCTCCGAGAAACAGCTCCTGCACATCCCCCTTTATCGCATCTCTTCTGCCGTAGAAATCCGGTATGGACCTGCTTATCACTATCATGCGGACAGGGGTCTTTTTCAGAACCGAATTCAGCATGCCGAATATCTTTTTCACATCTTCCGATGCCTTCTGATAGTTGTCGAATATCCATATCTGTTTATCATCTATATTCTGTATTATCTTCGCTACGAGGCCAAGGTCGATGTCTCTGCCGGAGAGATACTTCATAAGCTCGTTTCTTCCATTTTTGGTGAGAAAATCCGAAAGAGATTCCATTATGCCTCTCACGGTCTCCCACTCCTCTATTTCCTGCCAGAATACGGGGCTCCTCAATCGGGAAACGAAGGAGGCCGCAAGCGATGTCTTTCCTATACCTGCGGTTCCAACGATAGCGAGTGTGGTACTCTTTCTTTTGTACCACCTTTCCATGAGATCCGTTTCTTTTTCCCTTCCGAAAATCTCCGAAACCTCCGGAATAGGCGAAGAATAGATGGTCTTTTCCCGTTTCTCCTTTCTTTCGGTGATGAGTTCGGGGGAGATCTTATGGGACTCCGCCACTATCTCTGCCGCTATGCAGTAAGGCAGTCCCATATAACCCGAGAGATAGGTAACAGCTTCTTCGCCGTTGACCTCCCGCTCATCCTCATCCATATCGAGAATCACCCTTCTCTTTCTTATCCATTCTTCGATGTTGTTCACTTTTTCCATACCCAGAGCCGTTGTAAAATACGCTTTTCTCCTCTTGGTCCCTCCGGCATGTGCCTTGAACTCCTCTATCAGCCCTTTTTTCATCATCCTTTTTATCTCCACAGATACATGCGGCCTCTTGATACCTATCGCATCCGCTATGCCGTCCTGCGTTATTGCCGTTGGCACGGCTATTTTTTCTCTGTATGCCCTGTACTTTGACAGGTGAAGGAGAATCTTGTCTTGGACTGTAAGCGAGCTCATGCCATCTCAGTATATCTTTCACCCGTATTATTTAAACTTTTCTAGAATAGTCAATTATCTCTTTTGATGTATATTTTATCGAAATCTTTGCTCCTAATCCTTTCCACACCGATGTTCTCGAGAATCTCGGTGAATTTGCTTATTTCCGACCTCTTAAGACCCACTTTGTGAAAATACACGTACTTCGCTCCGCTCTTAGAGACCATCTGCCCAAGCATCTCCTCGTCCAGATTCCGAACCGCGTATCCGGGTGCCATGTGCCCGAAACTCACCTTCCTTTCAAGTGCCAAGTCCGTGAATCTCGGGGCGTAATGTCCCCCTCCTATTCCTATGGCAACCGCCCCCTCTTTTTCCCTGAATCCCTCGAGTTCCAGCAATACCTCCGCGATAATCTCTCCGGCTCTTCTGTTCCTCCATTCCTCCTCTTTGCTGCCTATTTCTATGAAAAACGCAGGTATGTCAAGATACGGGCCGTGGTGCGTAACCTCGTAGGAAACGGAAAACTCATCGAGCGTATTGAGACGCTTTATCTTCCTGAGGGCTTCGGCCATGAGGCGCGGTGATGTGCTCGAAAGCCTGCGCTCTTCACCCCCAAATTCCGCCTTTCCGTAATTGCCTACAGGATGCGCCGTCAGAGCCTTTCTGCCCGATTCGCTTTTGTGCTTCGATGCGAAAATCAGAACTTCGGGCGTTTCTCCGAGAAAATTCTCCACCTTCCTGTCGATTCCTTCGGCGTAGATGTGCGGGCCGGAATGCTGCACCATGGTGTAATTCTTCCACCGGTATGCCGGCAAACCCATGAATTCGCCGCTCTTCTCCCATTTCTCAGTCTCCAGCAGTCTGTCCCTGATGTTCGTACTGGCCGCATCATCGGTTGAAACTATTATTGCCTTCATATCAGATGCTCTTCCGGATTTTCAAGCTCTCTCTCGCAGTAAACACACCTCAACCTCAACGGTTTTGTGGATTCCACCGTAAATTCCGGCTCCACCGGCTCAAAGGTCTCCATGCTCGTTCTTGCGTTTGTTATGCAGTTCGGATTGGCGCACCTCACTATCCCGCTGACCTTTTCAGGCGGCTTTACCTTCGTCTTCTTCGCAACCTCATAATCTCTGATTATGTTTATGGTTGCGTTGGGGGCTATGAGCGCTATCTTCTTCAGCTCCTTCGGATTCAGTTCCCTGTCTTCCACCTTCACTATATCCTTGAAGTCTTTCTTTGAACTGGGAACATGCATTATAACGCTAACAACGGATGTAACATTCTCGTCTATGCCCATTATTTTTATGACTTTGAGCGCCTTTCCGCTGTCTATATGGTCTATGACGGTCCCGTTCTTTATCGGCTGAATACGGAATTCCTTCACTCCCTCACCTCCAGGACAAGAGACAGCAGGGCCATCCTCACGGGCACACCGTTAAATGCCTGTGTGAAGTACTTCGCATGGGGCGTGGAATCCACCTCCGGCGCTATCTCCGTAACCCTCGGAAGAGGATGCATGATTATCATGTCCTTTTTTGCTTTTTCCAGCACATCCATGTCTATTCTGTAGGCTCCGGCAACCTTCTCATACTCCGCAAGGTCCGGAAAGCGCTCCTTCTGGATTCTGGTCACATACACGACGTCCGCAGCGGATATTGACTTCTCCAGAGAGCTCTCGATTTTCGGCTTTACGCCCAGAGATTTCACGTTCTTTACCACATGCTCCGGCATCTGCAGCTCCTTCGGTGCCGTGAATGTCAGGTCCGCACCGAACATGGCAAGTGCATGGGCCAGAGAATGAACCGTTCTTCCGTATTTCAGGTCCCCCATAAGATTCACATTTATCCCACCTATCTTCCCTTTCTCGCTCTTTATGGTGAACAGGTCAAGGAGTGTCTGGGTGGGATGCTGTCCCGCTCCGTCTCCCGCATTTATCACGGGTTTCGAGGAGAACTTCGCCGCAAGTCTCGCCGCCCCCTCCCTCGGATGCCTGAGAACGATGACATCGGAGTACGCTTCCGCCATCCTTATTGTGTCCGCCAGCGTCTCGCCCTTCTTCGCTGATGTTGCGCTCGGCTCGGCAAAACCCAGAACTCCTCCGCCCAGCCTCAGCATGGCGCTCTCAAAGCTCAGCCTCGTACGGGTGCTCGGTTCGAAGAACAGGGTTGAAAGTATCTTCCCATCCAAGACCTTGCTCTTTTTCTCGCCTTTCGCTATGGGAACCATCTCAGAGGCATAATCCATTATTCCCTCTATTTCCTCCACCGTGAAGTCCCCTATGGAGACCACATCTCTATCTTTCATTTTCAGCATGTGCATCAAAAAGACAGGTAAGAGCAAAGGGTAAATAAGAGTTGTGATTTTTATACTAGAATAAAAGCATTTTCGCAAACCTTTATATGCGGATGTGTGATGGCGGAGCGGTGAATTTGAATGCAACCGGGTCAAATGGCATATGACAGAGCTATAACTGTGTTCTCCCCGGATGGCCGCCTCTTTCAGGTCGAGTATGCAAGGGTGGCCGTTACGCGAGGTACCACAACCATAGGTGTTAAATTCAAGGACGGTGTGGTTCTGATAGCGGATAAAAGGCTGAGTTCCAAGCTAATAGAGGCCGAATCCGTCGAGAAGATATACGAAGTGGACGAGCACATAGGAATCTCCACATCCGGTCTGGTGGCGGATGCGAGGATAATGATTGATTACGCCAGAGTTGTCGCACAGATAAACAGGGTCACCTATGACGAGCCTACTCCCGTGGAGGCTCTCGCAAAGAAGATATGTGATTATAAGCAGCAGTACACCCAATACGGAGGAGTCAGACCCTTCGGGATAGCTCTTCTTATCGCAGGTCATGACGAGAAAGGCCCGCATCTGTTTGAAACGGACCCCAGCGGCGCTCTCTTTGCGTACAAAGCCACGAGCATAGGCGCAGGAAAGGATGCGGTCATGGAGATGCTGGAAGCGGAATACAAAGAGGACATGGGCAGAGAAGATGCCGTTTCTCTTGGGCTGAGAGCTCTTCAGAAAGCCAACGAAGAGCCGCTTAACCCGATATCCGTCGAGATGGGTGTCGTCCAGAAGGGCAGGAAGTTCAAGAAGATGAGCGACGAGGAGATAAAGAAGAACATAGCCAAGTATCTGGGTGCGGAACTGAAAGGAGATTGAGATGATTAGCCTTGATGATGCCGTTATAGCAAGACTGGAATCCCATGGGGAGCGTTTCGAGATACTGGTGGACCCGGACATCGTCGAAAAGGTCCATTCCGGAGAGGTAAAGGACATAAGGGAATTTCTGGCTGCGGAAGAGGTGTTCAGGGATGCGAAAAAGGGAGACAGAGCATCCGAGGAGTCCGTAAAAAAGGTCTTTGCTACCGAGGATATAAACGAGATTGCCCTGCACATCATTCTGAAAGGCGAGGTTCAACTGACAACTGAGCAGAGAAGAAAGATGCAGGAAGAAAAAAAGAGGAAGATAATTGCGGAGATAGCCAGAAACGCAATAGACCCCCAGACAAAGGCACCGCATCCTCCTCAGAGAATAGAGGCGGCCATGGAGGAAGCCCGCGTCCACATAGACCCATTCAAGCCTGCGGAACAGCAGGTTCAGAAGGTTCTGGATGCTCTCAGGCCGATAATCCCCATAAGATTCGAGAAGATAAGGGTGGCTGTCAGACTTTCCGGCGAGAACTACGGAAAGGTCTACGGAGACTTGGTGGCATACGGGCAGATAATGAAGGAAGAATGGCAGAAGGACGGCTCATGGGTAGGAATAGTGGAGATTCCGGCAGGTGTGCAGATAGAATTCTTCGACCATTTGAACAAGAAAACGAAAGGAGATGTCGAAACAAAACTCTTAAATAGTTGATTTTTAGAGCGTGATAGAATGAATGAGGAAAAACCAAGTGTGAAAAGGGAACTTGTTCTTCCCGGAGAAGTTGTTGATACTACCGGTCTGAGGCCGGGCGTCGGTACATACGCTGAGAACGGTACAATTTATGCCGCACAGCTCGGGATAAAGAACATCAGCAAGAACTATGTGAATGTCTTTCCCCTGAACGGCAGATATATTCCGAGATACGGAGACAAGGTGATAGGTATAATAACGGAAGCGGGGGCTTCGTCATGGCTGGTGGACATAAATTCTCCGTATCCGGCACCGCTGCATGTGAACGACGTGCCGTGGAAAGTGGAGTTCGGCAATACACCTGCATATTTGAAGGTAGGAGATACCGTTCTGGTGAAGATAGACGGTGTGGACGAGGCGAAGCATGTACGTGTAAGCATGAAAGAGCAGGGGCTCAGAAAGCTCTCCGGAGGGAATATAATAGAGATTCCGGCCTCCAAGGTCCCAAGGGTCATAGGAAAGGGAGGCTCGATGATTAACCTTCTGAAAGAGCACACCGGATGTAGGGTCTTTGTCGGCCAGAACGGAAGGATATGGATAGATGGTGATGTCGACGGCATAGCCCTGGCCATAAGGGCCATAAAGAAGATAGACGAGGAAGCACAGACAATAGGACTAACCGATAAGATAAGGGAATTTCTCGAAAAAGAGAGTGAAAATATAAGGAGGAACTGAAATGGGTATGAAATCAGATATTAAATTGATAGACAAGAAGGGTCTGAGATTGGACGGAAGGAAACCCGATGAATTGAGACCTATCAAGATAGAGGCAGGTGTTCTCAAAAGAGCAGACGGCTCCGCCTATCTCGAATGGGGAAAGAACAAGGTTCTGGCCGCTGTTTACGGGCCGAGAGAAGCCCATCCGAGGCATCTTCAGGACTCTTCAAAGGCCATAGTGCAGTGCCGCTACAATATGGCTCCTTTCTCGGTATCCGACAGAAAGAGGCCGGGGCCTGACAGAAGGTCAGTTGAAATCTCGAAAATAATCTCCGAAGCGCTGGAGAACGTCGTTATGACCGAACTGTTTCCGAGGTCATCCATAGATGTCTTCATAGAGGTCCTCGAAGCGAACGCCGGAACGAGATGTGCCGGCCTGACCGCTGCATCCGTAGCTCTTGCAGATGCGGGAGTTCCCATGAGAGACCTTGTAGTGGCATGCGCTGCAGGAAAAATAGAGGACACGGTCGTTCTGGACTTGGGCAAGGAAGAGGATAATTTCGGGCAGGCTGACGTACCTCTCGCAATAGTACCGAGAACCGGTGAACTCGTACTTCTGCAAATGGACGGAGACCTGAAGCAGGAAGAGCTTTTCAAGGCCATGGAGATGGCTATGAACGCTTCCATGCAGATATACGAGATTCAGAAAGATGCGCTCCGCAGGAGATACGCTGTTGTGGCAGAGGAGGAGAAAGATGAAATAGACAGTGCTCAGGAGGAGGCGAAAACATGAGTCAGGAGACCATAGCACAGATACTCAAAGAATACATATATCAGAGTCTGACCGAAAAGAAGAGAACGGACGGAAGAGAGCTTTATGAGTATCGACAGATACAGATAGAGCCCGGAGTAATAGAGGTTGCGGAAGGCTCCGCAAGGGTGCATCTCGGAAACACGGATGTCCTTGCAGGGATTAAGATAGCAACCGGAGAACCTTTCTCTGATACCCCAGATGTGGGTGTCCTGACCACCAATGCAGAGCTTATACCGATGGCTTCCCCTTACTTCGAGTCTGGCCCGCCGAATCCGAAATCCATAGAGCTCTCCAGAGTGGTTGACAGAGGGCTCAGGGAAGGAGAGGTAATTGACCTCAAAAAACTCTGCATAGAGCCGGGGGAGAAGGTCTGGATAATGTTCCTCGACCTGCACATACTCGATTACGACGGCAACCTCTTCGATGCCGGTGCTCTCGCTTCCGTTGCGGCTCTGGCAAGCACAAAGGTACCCGCATCCCAGTATGAACTCGGCGACGACTTCCAGCTTCCGATAAAGAACTGGCCCGTAATGACCACCTTCGCAAAGATAAAGGATGTAACGGTGCTGGACCCCTCACTCGAGGAGGAAAAAGTGGCGGATGCCCGTCTTTCGATATATACGGATCAGGACGGACATGTGAGGGCCATGCAGAAGGGATTGAACGGGGGCTTCACCTTGGATGAAGTTAAAGATATGGTAAAGAAATCCGAGGAGAAGGGCAAGGAACTCCGAAAGATTCTTATGGACGCTGTCGGAGGTGCATGATATGTCCGGCAAAACGAGAAAAGTCGGTCCCGCGGGAAAATACGGCCCCAGATACGGTGTGAAACTGAGAAGAAGTCTCGGAAAGGTGGGGCGCATGAAATCAGCCAGATATTCCTGTCCGAGATGCAAGCACGAAAGCGTGAAGCGTATAAGCACGGGTGTCTGGCAGTGCAGTAAATGCGGTTACACTTTCGCAGGCGGCGCCTACTATCCGTTCACAAAGGAAACATGGAAAAAAGAGGTTAAAGAGGAGAGCGTATGAGCGATTACGTGTGTGCAAAATGCAAGAGAGACCTGGAAGACACGGAACTTAATCGGGTCGGAATGCAGTGCAGTTACTGCGGCTCGAAGATATTCTACAAAAAGAGGCCGAACATAAGAAAGAGGCTTGTAGCGAGATGAGATGCACGAGGCAAGCCTGAGGCTGAAAGGACTTGCGGATATGGATACCGCATTTCTGCCCGAAACAGCGGAGAAAATAGCGCGCTCGCAAGTCTCCGTGAAAAAGGAAGGCGATGCTCTGGTAATTCGCATCAAAGCGGAAGATACGGGAGCCCTGCGAGCAACGCTGTCCTCTTATCTCAGATATGTCTCAGCCGCAATGTCGGCAAAAAAAGCAATGGAGGAATAATATGGAACTCAGTCCGAAGATGCAGAACGAATTGATGGAAGCACAGCAGCTTCAGCAGCAGCTTCAGGAGATTGCCACTCAGAAGTACCAGTTCGAGACACAGAAAAGAGAGCTGGAAGTGACGCTTGAAGAGCTGGAGAACATAGATAAAGACACGCCTGTTTATAAGAATGTGGGAAATCTTTCGTTCAGAGTTAAAGATGCGGATGCTCTGAAAAAGGAGCTTGAAGAGAAGAAGGAATCCATGGAAATAAGGATAAAGGCTCTGGAAAGGCAGGAAAGCCGGATAAAGGACAGATACAGCGCTCTTCAGGAGAAACTGACCAAGGGATTGCAGGGCTAATCAGATACGGCCAAGGTATCTGAATTGAAACGGAACTTTGAGATGGAGCGCATCCATTAAGCTAATGACAATGTCGCCGACATGACTCTGCCATCCTTTATATATCAGTTTTTCTTATCAGAATACATGAGATATCTGGTGGCTCTGGCGATACTTATGACTCCTCTACTCATCGCCCAAAATCCTGTGATGGCAGAGCCATCGGGGAATTACGGAATCTCGGGGGAGATAGCCTTTGACAATGATATGAGCGAGAATGTCCGGCTGAACATATCGGTGGAGTCTCTCAGTCTTGATGGAACCGTACTGAATTCTTCCGATATAAGGGACATTTATCGAAGCGACGGGGAAGATTGGGAATCGGTGGAAAAAAGCATCGATTGCGAAGCCGCTGATATGTTCAACCATACCCTGTGGGCAGTCGGTTCGCATCCGAATTCTTTGTTATCTGTTTCCATCTACGGTCTTAACTCGGAAGGGGCTTTGTATCTCTATGTCCTCGGCACGGGATGTCTGAATATAAGTGAGAGCGCCGAATTTTCGGAACTTATCCTCGCTTCGGGAGGCGTTTTGAACATTCATGCAAAAGCCGTGGATGGTGCGAACATCTCCATCTCCGTACCTGAAGGCTATCTGATAAATAACGCGAAAACCTATGTATGGAACGGTAACTCCGATGTTTTTGCAATAAAAAAGAGCAGGGGTCCGAGGGAGAACACCGCAGATATTATGATGGACATATATCGTATGGACACCAGCGGGATGGAACAGAACCTCTACATGAACCTGAGTATAGAGTCGGAGATTTACTGGATTCCCATACCCGATGACCTGAAAAAAGGACTGCCTGCCGAAGTGCAAATTTCTCAGGCCAGCATTGCGCTCCTCAATTATTCTATCGAGCATGCGCTCATTTCCTATTCCGATTTCGAGAGATACGGCGAACAGATGCTATCTGAGATTGAGGACAGGATAGTGAGGATAGTTCCCGGTGTCGGGGAGATATCTCATGATTTTAAAATAGAGAACTCATCTTTGCTCGTCCGTATCGATGCCGGAATAAAGGCACCTGTCGAGAGCTTTTCGGCATCTTCCTTTCTCAGATGGTATGCCTCTCAGAAAATTTCCGTGAAACTGGCAGGTATGAAGGGTTTTATCTGCAATTACACCGTTGTCGTTCCGGAAGGGATGAAAATATTGGGTGCATCTTCTTCACCTAAAATCCCTGTTTTCTACATGCCTGTGGACGGGCGCTCCGCTTTCAAAGCCATTGTTTCAGAGGACGGCGAATATTCTGTCTCCGTGAACGTCGGTATTCTTGTGGACATAGACCCTTTGGTACCGCTTATCGCTCTTTCTGTTCTAGCTTTAATATTCTGGATACTCGTGAGAAAATATGTTCCCGAAAGGAGGAAGAGGCATGGATAAAGCGAAATTCTTCAGAGAAGCCTTTCCTGTCCTGACCATGCTGGGGGTGATAGAGATATTCACAGGTTATGTCCTATCCGGATCCGGGCTAGCTGCGGTACCCGGTCTGCTTGCTGTCGTCCCCGCCCTCATAAGTCTGAGAGGGAACATAAGCGGTTCCTTCGCATCGAGACTGGGAAGCATGGCACATCTGGGCATATTTGACCCTGACAGACCTCTTAAGACTGCAAAGGAGGGGCTCAAAGCCGTGATACTGATGAGCATTGCCTTCTCTCTCTTTGCCGGAATAACCGCATCGTTGTTGCTTCCGCTTTCAGGGCATCCCGTGGATGTGATGGGAATACTTTTCGTTGTGAGCCTGACTGCCGTGGCATCTTCAAGTTTTCTCTCTTTACTATCCATAGTATCCGTATCCGCCTCTTTTAAAATGAAGATAGACCCGGATAATGTCGTTGTCCCGATAATAGCCACCGTGGGAGACCTTCTGAGCATGCTTTTCATGGCATTCTTCATCTGGCTGTGGGTGGTGATAATCTGAATTACAATGACTGGAAGAGCATAGTCCGCGAGAGCTATGCACTCCTCATGATAATGATGTTCATAGAGGTCATCGGAGGGGGAATTCTGAGCAGTATGGAGGCAGTATTCACGGTATTCCCAATTATTCTGTCATTTGTTCCCGTTATAAACGCGGTGGGGGGCAATATAGGTTCTGTCATGGGAGCCAGACTTTCTTCGGCTCTTCATCTGGGAAGCGTGAAAGCCGAGCTGTCCGACCGCGGGATAAGGGAAACTGCAGGGATTTCCGTTCTCATCGGGGTTCTGGCGATACTCATATCTGCGATAAGCTTATATGTCATACTGCCGAGTATGGGTGTGAGTGTGCTGATGAATCCCGTAAAATGGATTGAGATTGTGCTGATATCCTCGGCGGCAGTGGTTTCGACCGTGCTTCCCCTGTCAGCGATAACGACAATATGGGCATTCAGAAAGGGAAAGAGCCCCGATGACTTCACGATACCCGTGGTCTGCACTTTCGGAGATTTTATAGGAATAACCTCAATACTTATAGCAGTAAAGCTGGTGGTTCCATGAAGTTGTGGAAAAAGAAGGAATTAGAGGAAGTGGAATACGAACCTAAGACCGTGAGAGAGATACTCACCGAGATGAAGGACACATCCGAGCTCATAGTGGACCTTGCATACGCAGCCCTTCTCTTCAACAGCAATGAGATTGCGGAGGAAGTGCGCCTGCTTGAGGTCCAGATGGATGAACTGAAGTATCAGCTGCAGATGACCGTGATGCTCGCTGCAAGGGACCCTGAGGACGCGGAGAAGCTGGCCTCGGTCCTTCAGGTGGCCAATGCCACCGAGCACATATCCAACGCCGCAGGAGATATCGTGGCACTTTTGAAAATACCCGTGAAAAAAAGGCCTTTCCTTTCGGACATTCTGAAGGAAGGGGACGAGATAATATCCTTTGCAAGGATACCTCCGGCATTGGGCTCCGAGACCCTTAAGGAACTGTATCAGAGAACATCCGCAGGTCTCAGGGTTCTTGCGGTCAAAAGGGGAAAGAGATGGATATATGATCCGGAGGATGGTTTCAGGATAAGAGATGGAGATGCGGTCATAATGGCTGGCCCGGAAAACGCAATAAAAGAGATGAGAGTTCATCTGGAGGGGAGCAAATGAGAGACATAGAGGAGAAATTCCTTGATTTGAAGGAGAAGGCCGAACTCATGGTTGACCTTG
>WALJ01000056.1 GCA_015522885.1 Thermoplasmata archaeon | reverse complement strand
GTCAGAGACGGGAGTTTAGGCATGGGCCTCTACCGTCACCGTGTACTCCAATGTGTCGTTTTCATCGGGTATCTCTTCACCGTGAGCTTTTAGGCTCTCTATGTAAAGCTCTATGGCCTCCTTTGCCATCTTTATCGCCTCGTCTATGTCCTCACCGTAGGTTATGCATCCCGGAAGAGAGGGCACTATGACGGTGTATCCTCCCCCCTGTTCCTTTCTGAGAAGTATCCTGTAATTCAGCACTTTCATATTTGGTGATACATCTCATGGTTAATAAGAATTTCGCCGGCCTCCCACCAAAACCTTTATCCACAAATCATTTTATCCGATTTTTATGTCGGTAAAACTAGTGTTCGGAACCCAGTGGGGCGACGAAGGAAAAGGAAAGGTCGTGGATTATTACGCTGAAAAAGCGGACATTGTTGTGAGATATCAGGGCGGGAACAACGCAGGCCATACGATAAAGATAGGCGATGAGGTCTTCAAGTTCCATCTTCTGCCCTCCGGTGCCGTGAGAAAGGGAAAGACGGCTGTGGTCGGCAACGGAGTTGTTATTGACCCGGAGGTTCTGATATCGGAAATAGAAGAGCTCAGGAAAAGAGGTGTCGAACCGAATCTTCTGATAAGCGACAGGGCCCATGTGATAATGCCTTACCATCGAATGCTGGACGGTGCGGAGGAGAGGTTCAGAGGAAATAAGAAGGTAGGGACAACGGGAAGAGGCATAGGTCCCTGCTATTCGGATAAAATAGCAAGGCTCGGAATAAGAATGGGAGACCTCATAGACGAGGACGCATTGAAAGAGCGGCTGGAGTTCATCATCCCTCTTAAACACAGGATATTCGAGGCATACGGCATGAAAGAGCGGCTGGACATCGACGAGGTCTTTAAGGAATACTCAGAATACGGAAGATACCTGAAGGACATGGTCACTGACACCCTTGAGTTCCTGCAAAGCTCAACGGACAGAGAGATACTGCTGGAAGGCGCTCAGGGTGCAATGCTGGATGTGGATTTCGGAACATATCCGTATACGACATCATCGCACACCATCGGAGGAGGTGCATCAACCGGCAGCGGAATCCCGCCCAACAGAATAGAGGAGATTATCGGAGTCGTAAAGGCATACACTACCAGAGTCGGTATGGGGCCGTTTCCCACCGAACAGAACAATGAGATAGGAGAGCATCTGGGAGAAAGGGGCCATGAGTTCGGCACGACCACCGGAAGGGCGAGAAGGTGCGGTTGGCTGGACCTTGTAGTAGTGAAGCATGCGCTCCGCATTTCCGGTGCCACAGGAATCGCAATAACCAAGATAGATGTTCTGGAAGGGCTCGAGACCGTGAAAGCTGCTTATGCCTATGATATCGACGGAAAGAAGAAGGACAGCTTCCCCGCATCTTTGAAAGACATCGACAACATAAAGCCGATATACAGGGAGTTTCAGGGCTGGAGCATGACCGAAGGCGAATGGGAAAAAGTGAAGGAAGAGGGTATCGAAGCCCTCCCCGAGAATGCGAAGCGGTATCTCGATTTCATAGAAAAGGAGACAGGTGTTAAGATAAAGATGCTCTCGTACGGGCCGGCAAGAGAGGAGACAGTGGAGCTATGAGAGTGGTGTTTCTCGGAACAGGCGGCTCGTGGCCGACAAAACACAGAAATGTCATGTCGATAGCCCTGCAGTTCGGCTCCGAGACCATACTTTTCGACTGCGGAGAGGGAACACAGAGGCAGATGACCCATACGAATATATCTTTCATGAGGATAAAGAGGATTTTCATAACACATTTTCATGCGGACCACTTCCTCGGAATCCCCGGGCTTCTGCAGACAATGAACCTGAATGACAGGGAAGAAGAACTGCACATTTACGGGCCTCCCGGAACGATTGAGCTTGTCAAAAAACTTCTGTCTCTTGGCTATTTCAGACCCTCTTTCGAGGTATATGCCCACGATTTGGGAACCGAGGATGTCGTGCGGGGAAAAGGATACTCGGTGATACCTGTCAAGGCATGCCATAATGTCCCTGCCTACGGATATACATTTCAGGAGGACGAAAGGCCGGGGAGGTTTGACAAACCGAAAGCTCTGCAGCTCGGAAT